>NZ_LZKC01000334.1:0-7663 GCF_001672685.1 Mycobacterium sp. E2462 | reverse complement strand
CCGCCGTCGCGCAGCTGGTGGCGGCCAACGTCGCCGCCTTCGGGCGCACCCAACTCGTGGTGAGCCCGCAGAACCCCGAGATCGTGCGTGAGCTGTTCGCCGACGACGTCACCAAGAGGCTGTCCGCGCCGGTCGGCGTCCGCGCGGATTGCCTTGGCGTGCAAGCGCCGTTGCCCGAGTGGGCGGAGTCCGGCGACTCGCACTACGTGCGCACCAACGACGCGGTCGTCAGCGCGATCAAACAGCGCCTGGTCTCGGCGCCGGTGATCACCGACTGGTGCCGGTTGCCGGGCGGGACCGACCCCCGGTCCTACTACGAGAAGGGCCTGCGCGACGTCGTCCGCTACCACGTCTCGATGACGGCGAGCGCCCACTTCCCCGACCGGGATTCGTCGTCGGCCATGGACGCCAAGCTGTATCTGCTGTGGGCGCAAGCCAATACCTACGCCGGTTACCGCTACTCGGTCGAGGCCAAGCCCGGTTCCCAGTCGATCCAGGGCAAGGTCGCGACCATCTCGGTGGCGTGGACCAACTACGGCGCGGCGGCGGCCACCGAACAGTGGGCGCCCGGCTACAAACTGGTGGACTTCTCCGGCGCGGTGGTGCGCAACCTGCCCTCGACCGTCAACCTCAAGACGCTCGTGCACGACGACTCCAGCCAGTCGCGCGAGGAGGCGGTCCCCGAGTCGGCGACCGAGGCGGTGCACGTCGACATCACCGGGCTGGCGCCCGGGCACTACACGCTGCGGGCCGGGGTGGACTGGCAACAGCACAAGCCGGGCGCCTCGCACGTCGTCAATTACGCGCCGATGGCGCTGGCGCGCGACGGTCGCGACGGCTCGGGCCTGTATCCCGTTGCCACCCTCGACATTTCGAGCGACGCGCGGTAGCGGGTGCGCGGACCGCCGCGCACACCCGGTCGGGCTCCGCCGCGGGTGCTAAGGTTTCTTGCGGTAACGACCCCTGCCCTGCCCCTACCGGAGGTGTTCGTGCAGCGCAGCCTGGACCTGGTCGTCACCTCCGTCGCCACCCAACTCATGGAAGCCACCGCGGCCTCGGCGACCGCGGTGAGCCGCCAGGTGCTCGCGCAGCTCGTCGAGGAGTTCGACGTCGACGCCAGCTTCCTGTGCCACCACGACCACGACACCCAGACGACGGAGCTGGTCGCCCAGTGGCCGCCGCGCACTGACGCGCCGGACCCCGACCCCATGGCTTTCCTCCGGGCGGACGGCGCCCGCTCGCTGCTGGAGCAGTGCGAGCACGGCCGCCGACCCGTGGTCCTGCGGCCGGACCCGGCCGGCCGGTCGGGGCGGCGCGCGCCCGGCGGACCGGCCTCGCCCTCGGTGGCGGCCGCGCCGCTGGTGGCGGGCGGCATCACCACCGGGCTGCTGGGTTTCGTCAGGTTCGGGGCGCGCAAGTGGAAAGCCAAGGAGCTCAACACCCTCGAGGCCGTCGCCGCCCTGTTCGCGCAGCTGCAGGCCCGCATCGCCGCCGAGGAGCGGCTGCGCTACCTCGCCGAGCATGATGACCTGACCGGCCTGTACAACCGGCGGGCCCTGCTCGCGCGCCTCGCCGAGCGCCTCGCGCCGGACCGGCCCGGACCGGTCGCCGTGCTCTATTTGGACCTGGACCGGCTCAAGCCGATCAACGATTCGCTGGGCCACACCGCGGGCGACTGGTTCATCCGGTTGTTCGCGCAGCGCATCGGCGAATGCGTGGGCAGCGACAGCGTGATCGCCCGGCTGGGCGGCGACGAGTTCGTCGTCGTCCCCGATCAGCCGATGTCGTCGGAGGCCGCGGAGACGCTCGCCCGCGGCCTGTCGACGACGCTGTGCGAACGCCTGGCCATCGGCGGCCACGTGATCAGCCGCACCGTGAGCATCGGGCTGGCCGTCGGCATGCCGGGCCACGACAACTGCACCGACCTGCTGCGCCGCGCCGACGAGGCGGTGCTGACCGCCAAGCGGGCCGGCGGCAACCAGACCGCGGTGTCCACCGACGACATGTCGCTCAAGCGCGCCTTCCGCAACGACATCGAGTTGCACCTGCAGGGCGACATCGACGGCGAAGCCCTGCTGCTGCATTATCTTCCGGAGGTCGACCTGGGCACCGGCGCCGTCGTGGGAGCCGAGGCGCTGGTCCGATGGCGGCACCCGGTCTGGGGGCTGCTGCTGCCCGACGCCTTCATCGGTGTCGCCGAAACCACCAACCTCGCGGCCGAACTCGGCCGCTGGGTGATGCGCAGCGCGTGCGCCGAATTCAGCCGGTGGCGCGCCAACGGCGTCGGCCAGGGCGCCATCTTGCGCATCAACGTCTCACCGCTGGAACTGCTCACCCGCGGCTTCGTCCAGTCCGTCGCCGACATCATCGAGGAGTTCGGCATCGATGGGGGGTCGGTGTGCCTGGAGATCACCGAGCGCGCGGTCGTGCACGACATCGACATGACACGAAAGACGTTGGCGGAGCTCAAGGATGTCGGGGTGCAGGTCGCGATCGACGACTTCGGCACCGGCTACGCGGTGCTGTCGCACCTGAAGTCGCTGCCGGTTGACATGCTCAAAATCGACACCGGCTTCGTGCGCGAGCTCGGAACGAGTGCCGGTGATCTGGCCATCGTGCGCGCCATCATCGGTCTGGCCGAGGCGTTCGGCTTGGAAGTGGTGGCCGAGGGTGTCGAAACCCCGGCCGCCGCAAAGACTTTGATGCAGCACGGCTGCCACCGCGCGCAGGGCTTCCTATTGTCGTGTCCGGTGCCCGGCGAGGCAATGGAGGCGTTGTTGTCTGCGCGGTGGATGCCGCTGCCGTTCCTCGCCGACCGCGAGACGTTGCCCCTGGGCGGGATCTAACATCGCAACGATGCTCCGACACTCGAGAATAGGCAGGGCGGTCGCCGTGCTGTGCGCGGCGCTGCTGCTGGGCGGATGCGGCGGGGGTGACCGTGGCGCGTCGGGCCCGCTCGTGGTGGTGCCCGGGGCGACGATCCCGCCGGGCGTGCAGGAGATCGCCAACCCGCTGCGCGGGCAGTACGAGGACCTCATGATGCCGCTGTTCCCGCAGGCCAACCCGGCCCAGCGGCGCTACCCGGCGTGGCCAGCTTCCGACGACGCCAGCCTGCGGGTGTCCTGGCGCCAACTGCAGCCCGCCGACCCGGGCACGCTGCCCCCCGACACCCCCGATGACAAGAAGTTCGACTTCAGCGTGATCGACGAGGCGCTGACCAAACTGGCCACCCGCAACATGCGGCTGACGCTGCGGGTGTTCGCCTACAACTCCTGCTGCGACGCCAGCTACCCGAACAACACCAACATCGCCATCCCCGACTGGATGCGGCCGGCGTCGGCCGAATACCCCGGGCCGCAACGGTATTGGTGGACACCCGGGGTGACCCAGGTGGTCCCGAACTGGAACGACCCCGCCTACCTGCGTGCCTTCGGCGACCTGCTCGCCGCGCTCGGCCGGCGCTACGACGGTGACGAACGGCTCAGCGTGTTCGAGTTCTCCGGATACGGAGACTTCAGCGAAAACCACATCGCCTACCTGCGGGACAAATTGGGCGCCCCCGGGGCGCCGCCGGACGAGAGCGTCGCGAAGTTGGGCTACTACAGCCAGTTTCGCGACCAGAGCATCACCAGCGCATCGATCCAGCAGCTGGTCGCCGCCAACGTCGACGCGTTCCCCCACACCCAGCTGGTCACCACGCCGCTCAACCCGGAGATCGTCAAGCAGCTGCTCGACGACGACGTGACCAAGAAGCTGTCGGCGCCGGTGGGCATCCGGTCCGATTGCCTCGGCGTGCTGGCGCCCCTGCCGGCGTGGGCCGAAGCCGACGGCTCCCACTACGTGCAGACCAAGAACCCGCTGGTCGGTCAGCTCAAGGACCGGATGGCGTCGGGCCTGGTGATCACCGAGTGGTGCCAGCTGCCCGACGGCACCGACCCGCGCACCTACTACGACAAGGGCCTGCGCGACGTCGTCAAATACCACGTGTCGATGACGTCGAGCTTCAACTTCCCGGCGGTCGACGCGACCACTCCCATGGACCCCGCCCTGTATCTGCTGTGGGCCAAGGCCAACGTCTTCGCCGGCTACCGCTATTCGGTCGAGCCGCGGCCCGACTCGCAGACGGTGCGCGACGGCGTCGCGACGCTGTCGGTGGTGTGGACCAATTACGGGTCCGCCGCGGCCGTCGAGAATTGGGTGCCCACCTACCGGCTCGTGGATTTCGCGGGCGCCGCGGTGCGCACCCTGCCGGCGACCGTCGCGCTGAAGACCTTGGCGCCCGGGAAGTCTCAAGACTCCGGCGACGAGCCCGTCGCCACGTCGCACACCGAGTCGGTGTCCGTGGACCTCAATGGGTTGCCGCCGGGGCACTACACCCTGCGCGCCTCGGTCGACTGGCAGCAGCACAAGCCGGGTGCGTCGCACGTGGTGAACTATCCACCCATGCACCTGGCCCGCCACGGGCGCGACGAAGCCGGCGGCTATCCGCTCGCCACGCTCGACATACCGCGCGACGCGCTGACCTCCGTGCCCCCGCGGTGAGCGGCGGGCGCGGCGCCGCAGCAAAGTCGCCGAACCCCCCGCCGAACCGCCGGTTCCGAGGTCACGATGGGTGCATAATGTCGGATGAACTTTGCGCGGCGGGTGTGAAGTGACACAATTCGGCGCCTGTCGGCGGGCGTCGATCCAGAGAGGTTAGTGGATGGATTTCCGCACCTTCACCAGGGTTTTGCTCGCGCATTGGAAACTGGCCCTGGGGGCGCTGCTCGCCTGCACCATCGGCGCCGCTGCCGTCACCGCCGTGCAGACCAAGCACTATCAGTCGTCGGCCACCCTCCTCGTCTCCTTCCCCGGCGCCACCGACCTCACCGAGCTGTACAACGGCACCCTGACCGCGCAGGAACGGTTGTCGTCCTACGCCCAGATCGCCGGCGGCCGCACCGTCGCGCAGCGCGCCGTCGCCCAGCTGCAGGTGCCGCTGAGCGCCGACGACCTGGTCTCGCAGACCCAGGTGAAATACACCGCGAAGTCGATGCTGTTCACCATCAGCGTCCGGGACACCGACCCGTCGCGGGCGGCCGCGCTGGCCGGGGCCATGGCCGACCAGTTCGCCGCGCTGATCCCGACGCTCGGGGCGGGCGCGGGCCCGAACGGCCGGGCCGCCCCCGCGACCGCCGGCCCGTCCGTGGCGCCCAAGCCCGACGACGCCGAACCCGCGGCGCCGGTGGTGGTGCAGCCGACGGACGCGACCGGCACGCCGGCCAAGCCGCTGCCGGTGGCCCGGGCCCGGGTGGTCGAGCCGCCCCGGGTGCCCGACCACGCGATCACCCCGGTGCCGGCGCGCAACATGGCGATGGGGCTGATCGCGGGGATACTGCTGGGCATCGCGGTGGCCCTGACCCGCGAAGCGGGCGACCGCACGGTGCGCACCCGCGAGAAACTGGAACAACTTTCGGGCCTGCCGACCCTGGCCGAGCTGACCGGCAAGCGGGGCAACACCCCGCGGTTCGGCAGCGACCCCACCTTCGACGACGCCGTGCGCGGGCTGCGGGCCCGGCTGCTGCGGGCGATGGGCCCCGACGCCCGGCGCGTGCTGGTGGCGGCGCCGTTCGGTGGTGAGGGCACCACGTCGACGGCGCTCAACCTGTCCTTGGCGCTCGCCGAGATCGGCGAGGACGTCCTGCTGATCGAGGGCGACACCCGCCGCCACGTCATCGCGGGGCTGTTGCGGGTGGAGTCGGGGGAGGGGCTGGGCAACGCGTTGGCCAACCCCGACATCGCCGCGGAAGCCGTCAAGCCGACCGGCATCCCGAAGCTGTTCACCCTCGCGTCGCGGACCGCGCGCCGCGACGCCCCCACCGCCAGCGCCTTCCTGCCCGAGGTGATCGACCGCGTGCTGGACGATCTTTCGTCGCGCTTCGACCGAATCGTCGTCGACGGACCGCCGGTGCTGGCGACGGCCGACAGCGGCCTGCTGGCCGGCGCCGTGTCCGCGACCGTGCTGGTGGTGCGGGCGAACCGCACGACGGTCGACGAACTGAAGGACGCGCTGAGCGCGTTCCGCGCGGCGGGCGCAGAGATCGTCGGCACCGTGCTGACCGACGCCCGGCCGTCAATGCACCTGCGGGCCGCCGCGAAGAACTACCGCGCAAAGGTCAGCGGGCCGGCGTGATCCCCTACCTGCCCGGTCGCCGTCGCCTGGCAGTGGACGGCGTTTTGCTGGCGGTCTTCCTGTTCGGCTGCGTGCTGTTCGGGGTGCTCTCGGTGCGCCGCACCACCGAGGGCGTCATCCTCATCGCCGCGTTGTTCTGCCTCGTCGTCTACTGGGTGAAACCCGAAGGCATGGTGGGCGTCACGCTGTTCGGCGCGTTCGCCGCGCTGCCGGAGGGCCTGCACGTCGGCAAGGTCATCGGCCCGCTGGCGGTGTACGCCTATCAGGGTGCCGCGCTGCTCGCGATCGCGTACCTGCTGCCCAAGGTGCGGTTGCGGTTCGGCGACTGGCTGCTGCCCGGAGTCTTCCTGCTGACCGTGCTCTACTACACGCTGCTCGGATTCGAGGTCGGCCACGACTCGACGATGGTGGTGCGCGAGTCGACGACGCTGATCGAGATGGTCATCGGGTTTGTGATGGCCCTGCTGGTGGTCTACGGCGGCTACGTCCGGTGGACCCTGCGGGTGATGGTGGTGATCCTGTGGTTCTCGGCGGGCATGGCCATCATCAGCTCGCTGCACGCCATTCGGTTGGCCGGCCGGGCGGAAAGCCTGGAGGGCGCGACGGGCGCCGGGCAGGCCCTGCGCATCGTGCTGTCGATCCAGTCGCCGGCCACCGCCGCGCTGTCCGGGCTCGTCGCGGCCGCCGTCATGGGGCGCGTGCGCCCCGCGGTGTATCTCGCGTTCGGGCCGCCCGCGCTGATCATCTCGCTGCTGTCCTTCGCCCGGAACACCCTGATCGCCATCGCGGTGGCCGCCGCGGTCGCCTTCGTCACCAGCTTCGGCTGGCCGGCCATCCGCCGGACGGCGGGCGTGGTCGCGTTCAGCGCGGCGGTGTTCGCGGTGACCGTGCCCGGATCGCTGTTCCTGCTGCAACATTCGGGCGCCGGATCGTGGCTGAGCGACCAGTTCAGCGCGTTCAACCAGCGGGTGCTGGGCGGCGTCTCCGCCAGCGCACTGGCCGTCGACGAGTCGACCCTGGACCGGCTGCGCGAGGTCGCCCGCCTCAACGACGCGATCGCGCAGGCGCCGGTGTTCGGCCACGGGCTGGGTTACGCCTACCAGCTGCCCTCCGGCAACGACCCGAACGCCTTCTCCTGGAAGCTCGGCCCGACCTACTCGCACCTGTTCTACCAATGGTGGCTGGCCAAGGCCGGGGCGGTGGGCATGCTGGTGTTCGCCTGGTTCGCGCTCACCCCCGTGGTGCGGGCGGTGCGGCGCGCCACCCCGCAGGCGAAGCTGGCCGCCGCCGTCAGTTCCGCGCTGCTCGCGATCACGGCCGTGTGGCCGCTGCCCGAGATGCCGATGGACGCCCTGGCGATCGGACTGGCCCTGGGCGCGACGATGGCGTTCGCCCGGTTGCCGCGCCCCGAGCGGGCGGACGCCCCGCCGGCCGCCGCCCCCGCGCTGGCCGGGGCGCACCCGTGACCGCGGTCATCCACGTCGGCCCCGA
>NZ_LZKC01000333.1:0-7322 GCF_001672685.1 Mycobacterium sp. E2462 | reverse complement strand
AGAGCCGCCACGACTCGGTTAGGGACAACCCTTCCGAAAAGGCGGGAGTACAGGAAATTGATGCGTTCCGCGGTGGCTTGCGCAACTCGGTCCTCCTCGGCGCGCTTTGACGGCCTCGTGGTCGACCTTTGCGATGCAGCGTTCGACGATGGTCATACCGGGCAACGCGCCTGTCATGTTAATTGCCACCGCTGAACAGGTTGCGCGCGAACGACGCTCGGTCGTCACCCGCCGGCTTGTCACCGGGTGGGCGCACCCGCTGAATGAGGCCGCTGAATTCGTCGTCTGGCAGCTCTCGAAGGTACTGCTCGACTCCCAGCCGTAGGTAATCGATTGGGTTCACGTGCGCTGTCCTGCCTTTCGTTCGGCGTATTCGACGACGGCCTGCCGCGAGAAGAGCCATCGACCGCCGACGTTGTGCCCGTCGAGGTGAGCTCGGATGCGCCGGACCCACTGCGGCGAGCAGTGCAGGAGCACGGCTGCTGCGGACGTGTCGATCAGTTCTCCCATTGCCGACGGTGGCGGGTGTGGTTGTGAAGCACTAGTTTTGGTTTCGCGTAGGAAACTGACCAGTTTGGCGTGCACGGCGTCGAACCCACCTGACAAGGGCGGTCGAATGCCGAGATCGGCGCGAACGGCGAGGTCACCGACGGCGTAGTGCAGCAGCTTGGCCTCCATCGCGCTGAACGTGATGGCGATCGGATTCGTGTAGGACTCTTCGAACAGTCGCGACGTCACGCTGGCCTTCGGGATCGGGCCAGGCACGGCATGCGCTTATGCGAGCCATCGTCTAAGCGACACCACTCATGGGCGTCGGCGCCACAGTACGGGCACTGACGGTCCATATCGGCGTCGGCGTACAGCAGCTGAGCGAGATTGTCGAAATGCATTGGCTCCTTGCGACTGGACCCTGGTGACGTACCCCCGTCACGAAACCTCAGATGCCTTTCGTCAGAGGGTTTTTGCGCAGCGTCAGGTGTTAACCCGTCAAGTAGGTCATCCTGGGTGACCCGTTCGGTCTCGAATTTGACCCGTTCGGTCCCCGGATATGACCCGTTCGGCCCGGTCTCATGATTCGTTCGGTCCGAGTCCACGTCCAGCAAATCGTCTATAGGGGTGCCGATTGGGTCACCCTGAGTGAACCGTTCGCCCACCACCGAATGGGTCACCATGGATGACCCGTTCGTGTCACGTGATGTCCGCCCGGACGTCCGCGTGATGTCCTCCCGGACAGGCATTGCCGGCAACTCGTAGGCGCTGCTGACCTGCCCTGTTGGTTGTTGAACCCGCGCTGGATCTTTCGAACGTAGCCAGCGTCTAGAAGTTCCTTGACGGCTCGCTTCGCGGTCGAGAGCGACGTGCCGTACTGCACATCCCGAATGTGATCCCAGCGAACTGATGCTTGCCGGGTCTTGGTGTTGGCCTTCTCCGCGATCGCGATCAGTGCTTGGAACCCACGCTCTGACACCCCGCGGGCCCGCAGGGTGTTTGAAGCGGCGATCACCTCGCCGACGAGCTGGCCGCTCATTATCCGAAGCGATCCAGACGATTGTTTCCATCGTGCCGCCCTGCTCGAAAATCGGGATCGACGGAGGCTCCTTGTATATCGGATTCCCCGCTTCCGACCATGCGGATGAATCGAGAGGTAGTGCGGCGGCACAACGTGTAGCTCGAAGAGCCAGACGCTGAACGCCGCATGTCCTCGGTTTGGTCAGAATCAGGAATGAGGCCGAGGTCGGCGTGATCCTCCTGTGGCCAGCCCATCAGGCGGCGTCCGGCCCCGGCCGGGCGGCCCGCTCAAGTCGGGAGAGGTAGTCGTCGATCTGCCGATCCGTGCTAAAACGCCGGCGACCGATGGTGACCGACGCCAGCTCGCCTGACGCCCAAAGGTTGAAAACCACTGTTCGGCTGACGCCGAGGCGAGCGCCCACCTCGGCGTGGTTGTTATTTCTGTTCATCTGGCTCCTGTCGAGTTCGCGACCGTGCTGTCGCGGACTCGACAGTACATTCAGATGTCGGAAAGTCAACAGAAGCTGTGCAATGATGTCGTCATGGACGACAGTTCGAGCTGGCCGCAAGAGGTCGCAGAACGAGTGGGCGAGTCCGTCAGGGCAGCCCGCGAAGAACGGGGCATGTCGTATGTCCGCCTAGCCGAGGCGACCGAGAAGATTGGCGCTCCTGTCCACCGGGTGGCAATACCGCGGATTGAAAAGGGCGAGCAGGGGGTCACGCTGCCCGAGCTGATCGCGCTGGGCGTGGCACTGGAGGCAGATTGGTCCAAGTGGCTGGATAGGGCTACTGCGGGGGTCGACATTCCAGGCGCTCGTTCTGATCGGGCGGTCCTGCGGATGCTAATAGCCGAAGTCGAAGAGAAGCTAGAAACTCAGCGCCACAATCTTTTCCAGGCCGAAGAGGGGGCAAAGCGCTTGAATATGCCCGAGAGGTACCGCGAGCGGCTCGTCGATGAAGCGCAACGGTACCGCGAACTCATCGAGTCGCTCGAAGTCGCCCTCGATAGGTACCAAGAAGATCTGCGCGGAATGGAAGACGATGCCTAGGCAGCGGATGGCACCCGGTGAGCATGGGAAGATCACCGAACGTGAACGTAACGGAATTTTCTATGCGACAACGTATGTCAGACTGCACAGCGGCAAAAGGCGAGAGCGTGAGGCGCGGTCTACGAAGTCCGCCGAAGATGCCCGTCGAACGCTCAAGCGACGTATCGCCGCGGAGCTAGTAGCAGGGGAACCGACCGGCGTGATCAACCATCGCACAACGCTTTCCGAACTGTTCGACGCGTGGATGCCGGTGAAAGTCACTGAGGATCGGATCGGGGAGCGGACACGAACGCTTTACAGGGATACGTGGAGATTGCACGGTGACCAGCAGCTCGGTGCGCTCCGGATCTCGGAGCTGTCGACTAGCCGCGCAGACTCCTACTTGAAGGCGCTGCCGCCGGCGCCGGCCACCTATTTGCGCATCATCCTGTCGGGCATGTACTCGTTGGCCGTCAGATTCGACGTGATGGGTCACAATCCGATACGGGAGACGCGGACCGCGAAACCTGATCGCAAGCCCGCGCGGGCTTTGACGGCGATGGAGTTTGAACAGGTGCGTCTGGCGGTTAAGTCGTTTTGTGCACGCAAGGGGCCTGGGCCCCGGCGGGCCCCGATGCTACCGGCGTTCGTCGAGCTGCTGGCGGCCACCGGCGCGCGGCCGGGGGAGGTGTTGGCGATCCGCTGGGAGGACATCGACCTACTCGGCACACCCCCGACCGTGACGGTCAACGGCACCGTGGTCGACGCTGGCAGAGTGGCTGGCAAGCCGCTTCATCGGCAGGACGGACGCAAAGGCGGCGCACCCCCGCACACTGTGAGCTTGCCGTCGTTCGGTGTCCAGGTGCTCGCAGACCTGTACGCGGTGACGGGCCCAGAAGGACCGGTGTTGACCAACCGTGATGGCGGCCTGGTGGCGCTGACGAACATCCGATCGTCCTTGCGGGAAGCGCTCGCCGGCCACGAACACCTCAAGTGGGTGACGCCGCATAGTTTCAGGCGGACCGTCGCGACCGTCGTGCGGGATGGGCTCGGTGTCGAGGCGGCGCAGCGGCAGCTTGCGCATGCCCAGCTCGCCACAACAGAGGGTCATTACGTTCAGCGAGTGACGGCCGGCCCAGATGCCCGCGCCGTGCTGGAGACTTGGGCCAGCAACCAGTCTTGAAAATCGAATGTACGGGGAAAGTACGGATTTTCGAGCTTGCAGGTTAGCTGGCGAATTCTCGTGCGGCCCCTACCAGGGCGCTTGGAGCCGATGACGGGAATCGAACCCGCGTATTCAGCTTGGGAAGCTGATGTTCTGCCATTGAACTACATCGGCGCTGTTGCTCAGGAAGGCTAGCATCTGGCGTCCGGCTAGCAGATAGGCTCTTCGGGTGCTGCTCTCCGATCGCGACCTCAGGGCCGAAATGACCGCCGGCCGGTTGGGCATCGAGCCGTTCGAGGACAAGCTAGTGCAGCCGTCGAGCATCGACGTCCGCCTCGACTCCCTGTTCCGGGTGTTCAACAACACCCGGTACACCCACATCGACCCGGCCAAGCAGCAGGACGAGCTGACCACGCTGGTCGAGTCCGCCGAGGGAGAGCCGTTCGTGCTGCACCCCGGCGAGTTCGTGCTCGGCTCGACGCTGGAGCTGATCACCTTGCCCGACGATCTCGCCGGCCGGCTGGAAGGCAAGTCGTCGCTGGGCCGACTGGGACTGCTGACGCACTCCACCGCGGGGTTCATCGACCCCGGATTCAGCGGGCACATCACCCTCGAGCTGTCCAACGTCGCGAACCTGCCGATCACCCTGTGGCCGGGCATGAAGATCGGTCAGCTCTGCATTTTGCGGCTGACCAGCCCCGCCGAGCATCCCTACGGCAGCTCGCAGGTGGGCTCGAAGTACCAGGGCCAGCGCGGGCCCACGCCATCGCGCTCATATCAGAACTTCATAACGACTACATAGCTTCTGAGGCGCCCCCGCGAGGCCCTCCTGCGCGATACTTAGTTAGCCGTGGTTCATAACCTCCGCCTGGCCACGGTTCATCGCGCAAGACCTTTGGAGGGGTTTGTTTTGGAAATCGTGCTCGGGGTGTCGATGGCACCGGCATCGGTCCAAATGGTGGTCCTGGAAGGCGAAAACGCCGACGGCGCCACGGTCGACGAGGACGTCATCGACGTCACCGCCGCCGACGATGCGCCCACCATCAGTGCGCCCGACCGGGTGATCTCGGCCATCCTCGGCACGCGCGAGGGCGCGACCGACGCCGGCCTTGAGCTGTCGTCGATCGGCGTGACGTGGACCGACCCGCTGGAAGCTGCGGTGCTGCGCGACGCGCTGGCCGCGCACCGCATCGAGAACGTAATGCTGGTCTCGGCGTTCCTTGCCGCCGCGGCTCTGGCTCAAAACGTCGGTGGCGCAATGGGTTACGAGCGCACCGCGGTGCTGTTCGTCGAACCCGACACCGCGACGCTGGCGGTGGTGGAGACGTCGGACGGCTCGATCCCCGACGTCTACCGGCAGCAGATCTACGCCGACTCCTACGACGAGGCGGCCACCCAGCTCGGTGGGATGGTGGCCGGGCTGGAGAGGCTGGAGTGGATCCCCGACGGCGTGGTCCTGGTCGGCTCCGGAGTCGACATCGCGCCGCTCAAGCCGGCGCTGGAATCGACCACCTTCCTGCAGGTCAGCGTTCCCGGAGAACCGGAGACCGCGTTGGCCCGCGGCGCCGCGCTCGCCTCGGCGAACGCGCCGCTGTTCGCCTCTTCCACTGCCGCCCTGGCCTATGCCCAAGATCCCGGGACCGGAGCGGTGGACCAGTATTCGCTGCCTGAGTACCTCTATCTGCCGGTCGGCCAAGCGCCGGGGGACGACGAGCTCGCCTACAGCGCCGTCCCGGACGAGGACGCCGACTCGCCGACCGTCGTCATCGAGAAGCTGTTCGCGCCCGAGGAGAGCCAACCGCGGCGCAGGCCGGTGCTGCTGGTCGGCAGTGGGTTGGCGGTGGTCGGCATCAGCGCCGTGTTGGCCCTCGAGATCGCCCTGGCCATCGGCATCCGCACGACCGGAACCGTCGCGTTGCAGCCGACTCCGAATCAGCACCTCATCGTGCCCACCGAGCAGGCGCCGGCGCCAGCACCCGTGCAGGCT
Organism: Mycobacterium sp. E2462; assembly: GCF_001672685.1. Lineage (NCBI taxonomy): Bacteria > Bacillati > Actinomycetota > Actinomycetes > Mycobacteriales > Mycobacteriaceae > Mycobacterium > Mycobacterium sp. E2462. Next base: position 1,633 of record NZ_LZKC01000333.1, on the reverse strand, counting down.
TCCGCGCCGAGGCCGAATATCGGCGCGCCCGTCCCGATGGGGGCGCCCCGGCTGTTGGGTCCGGCGGCCGCCGCGCCGCTGCCCGCGCCGTTGCCGGCCGCGGCCATCCCCGCTCCGGCCGCGATCCCCGCCCCGGCGGCTCCCATTCCGGTTCCGGTGCCGGTGGTGATCCCGCCGCTGATGCCCGCGATTCCGGCGCCGCAGGTGCGCGTCCCGTTCCTCAACCCGCCGGCCATTCAGGCGCCGCAACCGGTGCTGCCGCAACCGCCCAACCACTTCCCGCAGCCCGAGCCGCCTCAGCTCGGCGGCTCGGGTCAGCAGTGGCCGCCCAGGCCCAACGGCCCTGGCGGTCCCGGCGAGGGGCACAACCCGCCTCCCGGGGAAGGCGGCCCGGGTGGTCACGGTTCGGTTCCCGGTGAGGGTGGACCGGGTGGTCATGGTTCGGTTCCCGGTGAGGGTGGACCGGGTGGTCACGGTTCGGTTCCCGGCAACGGCGGTCCCGGCGGTGGTCACACGCCGACGCCCGGCAGCGGTGGTCCTGGTGGCCACGGCTCGCCGCCCGGTGATGGTGGTCCTGGTGGCCATGCGCCCGCGCCCGGCGGGGGTGGTCCCGGCGGTTTCGGCGGCGGGCACGCGCCGGCGCCCGGTGGCGGAGGTCCCGGCGGTTTCGGAGGCGGCCATGCGCCCGCGCCCGGCGGGGGTGGCCCCGGCGGCTTCGGTGGCGGCCACGCCCCGGCGCCCGGCGGCGGAGGACTCGGCGGTTTCGGAGGCGGCCACGCGCCCGCGCCCGGCGGTGGAGGCCCCGGTGGCTTCGGCGGCGGTCACGGCGGCTTCGGCGGTGGTGGCGGAGGCTTTGGTGGCGGTCACGGCGGCTTCGGCGGTGGCGGTGGCGGCGGGTTCGGTGGCGGTCACGGCGGCGGTGGCGGTGGCGGACACCGCTAGCTGACCGCCATCCAGCGCTCAGCAAGCACTCAGGGCGCGCGAGTAGATTGGCGGCCCGGGTGTGCCGAGGTACGCGACGCCGCGGTGGCGGGAGTTGCTCAGCCCAAGCGGTGTGCGCCTGCTGGCCGTGCGCGGCTTTAGTGGAAGTCGGTGGTGACCGCAGGGAGGGGAGTGCCCGGGTCACCGTCGGGTGATTGCAGCAAATACCGGGGGGTGAGTGCAGCAATGGGGGGCATCGTGCTTGGCGTCTCGATGGCGCCGACGAAGGTGCGGATGGTCCTGGTCGAGGGTGAAAACGCGGATGGCGTCACCGTCGACCAGGACAACTTCGACGTCGACGGGGACGCCACTCGCGCCGGCGCGCCCGCCAACGTCGTCTCGGCCATCATGGGCACCCGAGAAGGCGCCGCCGAGGGCGGCTACCAGCTGCTGTCCACGGGCGTGACCTGGACCGACCACGTCGAGGCGGCAATTCTGCGCGACGCCCTGGTCGCCCACAAGATCGAGAACGTCATGCTGGTCTCGGCCTTCATGGCCGCGGCCGCACTCGCCCAGGCCATCGGCGACGCCGTCGACCAAGCCCGCACCGCGCTGCTGTTCGTCGAGCCGTACACCGCCACGTTGGCCATCGTCGACAGCGCCGACGGCTCAGTGTCGCAGGTACTCCGCAAACCCCTCGCCGACGACGAAG
>NZ_LZKC01000332.1:0-9031 GCF_001672685.1 Mycobacterium sp. E2462 | reverse complement strand
ATGCACGCCGGCGTCGCCCAGCAGATCGGCACGCCCGAGCAGCTCTACGCCCAGCCCGCCAATCTGTTCGTCGCCGGATTCATCGGTTCGCCGGCGATGAACTTCTTCCCGGGCACGCTGACACCCATCGGGGTGACGCTGCCCTTCGGCGAGGTGATGCTGGAACCGGACGTCCGGGCGGTGATCGCGGGGCACCCGCAACCGCGCAGCGTCATCGTGGGGGTGCGGCCCGAGCACCTGGTCGACGCCGCGCTGATCGACGGCTATCAGCGCATCCGGGCGCTGACGTTCGAGGTGAAGGTCGACATGGTCGAGTCGCTGGGCGCCGACAAGTACGCGTACTTCTCCACCGGCGGGTGGGCCGCCCACTCGGCCCAGCTCGACGAGCTGGCCGCGGAGTCGGACGCCCACGAAAACCAGTTCGTGGCAAGGGTTCCCGCGGAATCCACGGCGGCCATCGGGCAGCCGCTGGAATTGGCGTTCGACACCGCCAAGCTCGCCGTCTTCGACGCCGACTCCGGCGCGAACCTGACCATCGAGGCGCGGTGACCCAGATCCTGGACCGGGTGCGCGCCCACCTGCGCAGCCATTTCGCCGACGACCAGCCGGCGTCGGCGAGCGTCACCTTCCTGGGCACCGAAACCATCCAGGTGCTGCGGTTCCGCGGCACGGACGACGTCGCGCACTACGCGTCGCTGGGCTGCTCGCGCCACCCGATGGTCGACCCGACGGAGATCGTCGCCGACCCAGAACGCGGTCCACGCGCGGAAGTCGTTCTCTCCCTGCGCAACCCGGGTCCGGTCAGCGGGCTGGCCCGCACCCTCGCGGTGCTCGCAGCGACCCCGGCCGTCGACGGGCTGGTGCTGGTCGCCGACGCCCTGATCGACCTCGGCTCGCCGCTGTGGGCGTGGCCGCCGGAGTCGGCGCGCCGGGTGCCGTTCACCGCGGTGCTGCTGGGGCCCAGCGACATCGAGGACCTGCCGCTGGATCCACCCCGCGACCCGGTCCGGTTCCTGTCGGCGACGCCGATCACCGCGACCGAGGCCGCGTGGGTGCGGCTCAAGGGCGCCGAGGCGATGCGGCAGGCGTGGGTCAACGACGGGGTCGACGTGCTGAACCCCAATCGCCCGGCGGCGCAACCCCGTTGAGCGCTTCCCGTTGAGTGCCTCCCGTTGAGTGTGCGCACACGGCGGAGAAATCGCGGAAATCCCGCCATCAGCGCACACGCAACGCCATCAGCGCACACGCAACGCCATCAGCGCACGCGCAACGCCATCAGCGCACGCGCAACCGCGTCACAGCCAGTTGTTGCGGCGGAACTGGAAGTACAGCGCCAGGCAGGCGAGCGTCATCAGGCCCATCACGCCCGGATAACCCCACGTCCAGTCCAGCTCCGGCATGAAGTGGAAATTCATCCCGTAGATGGCGGCGACCATGGTGGGGACCGCCAAGATACCGGCCCAGGCGGCCATCTTGCGCATGTCGTTGTTCTGCTGCATCCCGACGCGCGCCAGCGCCGCCTGGATCAACGAGTTCAGCATGTCGTCGTAGCTGGCGATCTGGTCGGCGGCCTCGGAGTGGTGGTCGGCGACGTCGCGCAGGTAGCGCCGCACCTCCTTGGAGATGACGTCCTTGTTCTCCACCTGGATCCGGTGGAACGCGGCCGACAGCGGGTTGACGCACCGCCGCAGCTCGACCACCTCGCGCTTGAGCAGGTAGATGGGCTCGACGTCGATCTTGCTGCCCGGGGCGAACGCGACCTCCTCGATGCTGTCGATGTCCGACATCATCAGGCTGCTCACCTCGAGGTAGTGGTCCACCACCCGGTCGGCGATCGCGTGCATCACCGCGTACGGGCCCAGCCGCATCTGGTCGGGATCGTTGTCCAGGCGCTTGCGGACCTCGGACAGGCCGCCGTGTTCGCCGTGGCGCACCGTCACCACGAAGTCTTTGCCGACGAAGACCATGATCTCGCCCGTCTCGACGATCTCGCGGGCCAGCACCACCGACTCGTGCGGAACGTAGTTGACGGTCTTGAGGACCAGGAACAGCGTGTCGTCGTAGCGCTCCAGCTTGGGCCGCTGGTGTGCGCACACCGCGTCCTCCACCGCCAGGGGGTGCATCCCGAACACGTCGGCCGCCTCCTGCATCTGCGCCAGGTCGGGCTCGCGCAGGCCGACCCAGACGAACCCGTCGTGGCCCAGCGTCTCGATCTCCCGCACCTTGCTCAGCGCGGCGGCGTAGTTGAATTTGCCGGGCAGGCGGTGCCCCTCGGCGTAGACGGCGCAGTCGATCAGCGCGTTGTTGGGTGGATGCGGCGGCGCCGACTCCGGCTTGGGCTGCGACGGGGGATGCGCCAGCGGGCGGAGCACTTCGGGCAACGCGTCAAACCCTTGGAACACGTCCACCTCCGATCGCCGCGCAGGTCAGGCCAGGCGGTGGACATGCTACGCGCCAAAGGTTCCGGGAGCGTGCCGATGCAAAGGGCGCAAACGGCTGCGGTGCCGGACCGGGGATCGGCGGCGAGCAAGGGTGCGCTAGTTTCGAGCCGAACCCCGAATCTGCACACATCTCCACGAGGAGTACATCGACGTGAGCGCAAGTCCTCTGAAGGTCGCCGTCACCGGCGCCGCCGGCCAGATCGGCTACAGCCTGTTGTTCCGCCTGGCGAGCGGCTCGCTGCTGGGTCCCGACCGCCCGATCGAGCTGCGGCTGCTCGAGATCGAGCCCGCCCTCAAGGCGCTCGAGGGCGTCGTGATGGAGCTCGACGACTGCGCGTTCCCGCTGCTCTCGGGCGTCGAGATCGGCGCCGACGCCAACAAGATCTTCGACGGCGCCAACCTGGCCCTGCTGGTCGGTGCCCGCCCGCGCGGCCCGGGCATGGAGCGCAGCGACCTGTTGGAGGCCAACGGCGCCATTTTCACCGCCCAGGGCAAGGCGCTGAACTCCGTCGCCGCCGACGACATTCGCATCGGCGTGACCGGTAACCCGGCCAACACCAACGCGTTGATCGCGCTGAGCAACGCCCCCGACATCCCCAAGGAGCGGTTCTCCGCGCTGACCCGCCTGGACCACAACCGGGCGATCTCGCAGCTCGCCAAGAAGACCGGCGCGAAGGTCACCGACATCAAGAAGGTGACCATCTGGGGCAACCACTCGGCCACGCAGTACCCCGACATCTTCCACGCCGAGGTCGGCGGCCGCAACGCCGCCGAGGTGGTCAACGACCAGAACTGGATCGAGAACGACTTCATCCCGACCGTCGCCAAGCGCGGCGCGGCCATCATCGACGCGCGTGGCGCCTCGTCGGCGGCCTCGGCCGCGTCGGCCACCGTCGACGCCGCCCGCTCGTGGCTGCTCGGCAGCCCGGAGGGTGACTGGGTGTCGATGGCGGTCTACAGCGACGGCTCCTACGGCGTCCCCGAGGGCATCGTGTCCTCGTTCCCGGTGACCACCAAGGGCGGCAACTGGTCCATCGTGCAGGGCCTGGAGATCGACGAATTCTCTCAGAGCCGCATCGACAAGACCACCGCCGAGTTGGTCGAGGAGCGCACCGCCGTGACGGAGCTCAAGCTCATCTGAGCGCACCCCTGACGCCGGGAATCCGCCGCCCATGGCCGGGTTCCCGGCGCCGCGGGCTGCCGCGATTTCGCAATTAGGCCTACTAATGGGTAGTCAGTACGCTGGGGCGAGTGTCCGAATTGCTTGAATCGATACAGAACCGCGCCGAGCAGGGCGGGATCACCGATGCGGAGATCTTCGAGGCACACGTCGGCGGGAAGCTCTCGGTAGGCCCGACGGCGCCGCTGGACACCCAGCGCGCATTGTCGATCGCCTACACGCCGGGCGTCGCGCAGGTCAGCCGCGCGATCGCCGCGGACCACGCGCAGGCCGCCCGCTACACCTGGGCGAACCGGTTGGTCGCCGTCGTCAGCGACGGCAGCGCGGTGCTCGGTCTCGGCGACATCGGGCCCGCGGCGTCGCTGCCGGTGATGGAGGGCAAGTGCGCCCTGTTCCAGGCGTACGGCGGGCTGAACGCCATCCCGATCGTCCTGGACACCAAGGATCCCGACGAGATCGTCGAGACCCTCGTGCGGCTGCGCCCGACCTTCGGCGCGGTCAACCTCGAGGACATCTCGGCGCCGCGCTGCTTCGAGATCGAGCGGCGCGTCATCGAGGCCCTGGACTGCCCGGTGATGCACGACGACCAGCACGGCACCGCCATCGTCGCGCTGGCCGCGCTGATGGGTGCGACCAAGCTGCTCGGCCGCGACATGACGTCGCTGCGCGTGGTGGTGTCCGGCGCCGGCGCGGCCGGCGTCGCGTGCACCAACCTGCTGCTGGCGATGGGCGTGTCCGACGTCACCGTCCTGGATTCGCGGGGCATCCTGCACCCCGCCCGCGAGGACATGAACGACGTCAAGGTCGCGCTGGCGGGGCGCACCAACCCGGCCGGCCTGTCCGGCAGCATGGCCGAGGCGCTGCGCGGCGCCGACCTGTTCCTCGGGGTGTCGGGCGGGGTGGTGCCCGAGGAGATGATCGCCACCATGGCGCCCGAGGCGATCGTCTTCGCGCTGTCCAACCCGGACCCGGAGATCCACCCGCAGGTCGCCGCGAAGTACGCCGCCGTGGTGGCCACCGGCCGCAGCGACTTCCCCAACCAGATCAACAACGTGCTGGCCTTCCCGGGCGTGTTCCGCGGCGCGCTGGACGCGGGCGCGCGGCGGATCACCGAGAAGATGATGGTGGCCGCGGCCGAGGCGATCTTCTCCGTCGTCAGCGACGATCTCGCGCCGGACCGGATCGTTCCCAGCCCCCTGGACCTGCGGGTCGGGGAGGCCGTCGCCAACGCGGTCGCCCTGGCCGCGGAAGTCCCCGACGTCACCGGGTGAGGACCGGCAGGCGCGCCGCCTCGCTGCTCGCCGCCGCGCTCGTGCTGGCCGGTTGCGCCACCCAGGCCGCCGGGACGCGCGCCCGCCCGGAGGTGGTGGTGGGCTCCCAACCCGGCGCCGACGCGACGCTGCTGGCCGGCGTCTACGCCGCCGCGCTGCGGTCCTACGGCTTCGCCGCGAGCACCGCGAGCGCCGGTGATCCGATGGCCCAACTGGATTCGGGCGCGTTCACCGTCGTCCCCGCCTTCACCGGCCGCACGCTGCAGGCGCTGCAACCGGGCGCCGCGGCCACCTCGGACACCCAGGTCTACCGGGCGATGGTGGCGGCGCTCCCCGAGGGCGTCGCCGCCGGGGACTACACCACGGCCGCCGAGGACAAACCCGTGCTATTGGTGAGCCGCTCGACCGCCAAGGCATGGGGCGGCAGCGGCGCCAGCGCGGACCTGACCACGCTGCCGCAGCACTGCGCGGGCCTGGACGTCGGCGCGGTCGCGGGGCACCAGCCGCCGTCGACGGTCGGCAGCTGCCGGTTGCCCGCGCCGCGGGACTTTCCCGACGCCGCGGTGCTGTTTGCCGCGATACGCGCCGGGCAGCTCACCGCGGGTTGGACGACCACCGCCGATCCCGGCATGCCCGCCGACCTGGTGGCCCTGGCCGACGGCAAACCCGCCCTCGTCCGCGCCGAGAACGTCGTGCCGCTGTACCGGCGCAACGCCCTGAGCGATCGGCAGCTGCTCTCGGTCAACGAGGTCGCCGGCGTGCTGGACACCGCGGCGTTGGTCGACATGCGCCGCCAGGTAGCGACGGGAGCCGACCCGCAGGCGGTGGCGTCCGGATGGCTGGCCGAGCACCCGCTTGGACGGTAGCGAACCCGGCTAGCGTTTCGGCAGGAGCCGCGCGACCGTGTCCTTGACCCGGCTCATCACGGGGCCGTTCAGCAGCAGCTCGTAGTTCGGGCCGGCCGCCCGCACCAGCAGGTCCATCGCCTTGACATCCGGCCCGACGAGCACGCGGTGCTTGCCCTTCTGCACGCCCTGCAGGATCAGCTGCGCGGCGCGCTGGGGGGTGGTCTTGGCCTGCTGCTGCTCGAACACCTCGGCCATGCCGGCCTGGTCGAGCCCCTCGGCGAACATGGCGTTGCGGGCGAACCCCGTCTGCACGCCGCCGGGGTGCACCACGGTCACGCGCACCGGGTGACCGGCCCGCACCATCTCCTGCTGCAGCGCCTCGGTGAAACCGCGGATCGCGAATTTCGCCGACACGTAGGCCGCCTGCCCCGGCGCGGTGAACAGGCCGAGCGCGCTGGAGATGTTGACGACGTGGCCGTCACCGGAGGCGATCAGGTGCGGCAGGAAGGCCTTGGTGCCGTTGACTACGCCCCAGTAGTTGACGTCCATCACCCGTTCGATGTCCTTGAACCGGCTGTCTTCGATGGACCCGACGAAGGTGATGCCCGCGTTGTTGTAGATCTGGTTGACGGTGCCGTAGTGCTGCTTGACGGTGTCGGCGTAGGCCAGGAACGCCTCGCGCTCGGTGACGTCGAGCTGGTTCGCCAGGACCGGCGCGCCCAGCTCCTTGAGCAGCAGCTCGGTCTGCGCCAAGCCGTCGCTGTCGACGTCGCTGATCGCCAGCTTGGCGCCCGCGCGGCCCAACTCGGTCGCCAGGGCCTGGCCGATACCCGAACCGGCGCCGGTCACGACGGCGACCTTGGCGGCGAACCCTTGCATGCGGCACTCCTTGCAGGCTTAGTCGCGTTGAGGCTAGCAGCGATTCACCCCGGATAGGCCGGGATGCGCAGTGATCAGCGGCACAGGCGGCGCGTCGCCCCGCGGGCTCCTACTGCTTGGGCATCAACCGGCCCATGACCGGCCCGAACAGCTGCTGGTATCCCGACCCCGTCAGCCGCACCACGATGTCCAGGATCTTGGCGTCCGTGCCCACCAGCACCCGCGCCTTCTTCTTGTGCACCCCGGTCAGGATCACCTCCGCGGCGCGCCGCGGGCTGGTGCGGGCCAGCCGCTTGTCGAAGAGCTTGGCCAGGTCGTCGCGGTCCAGGCCCTCGGCGGCGGTCGCGTTGCGGGCGATCGCGGTCTTGATGCCGCCCGGGTGCACCGTGGTGACCGCGACCGGCTGCCCGGCCGCGGCCATCTCCTGGCGCAGCGCCTCGGTGAAGCCGCGGACGGCGAACTTCGCGGAGTTGTAGGCCGCCTGGCCGGGCACCGCGAACAGGCCGAAGATGCTGGAGATGTTGACGACGTGGCCGTCGCCGGAGGCGATCAGGTGCGGCAGGAAGGCCTTGGTGCCGTTGACCACACCCCAGAAGTCCACGTCCATCACCCGTTCGATGTCCTTGAACTGGCTGACCTCGACGTCGCCGGTGAAGGCGATGCCGGCGTTGTTGTAGATCTGGTTCACCTTGCCGAAGTGCTCATTGACCTCGTCGGCGTAGGCCAGGAACGCCTCACGCTCCGTGACGTCGAGGCGGTCGGCCTTGACCGGCGCGCCGATGGCCTTGAGCTGCTCCTCGGTCTGCGCCAGGCCTTCGGTGTCGACGTCGCTGATCGCCAGCTTGGCGCCCGAGCGGGCCAACTCGACGGCCAGCGCCTGGCCGATTCCCGAACCCGCGCCCGTCACGACCGCCACCTTGCCGGCGAACCCTTGCATGAGCACCCTTTCCCGTCGCCTGCTTTGCGTCGAGGCTAGCCGGTACCGGCGGTCCCCGATACCGGTGGGTGGCGCACCCGTGCCGGCCGGCTCAGCGGAAGGCCGTGTCGAGGATCTCCTGCTGCTCGACGGCGTGCACCTTTGACGAGCCCGACGACGGGGCCGACATGGCCCGCCGCGAGATGCGCTTGATGCCGGCCAACTTCTCGGGCAGCAGCTCGGGCAGCTCCAGGCCGAAGCGCGGCCACGCGCCCTGGTTGGCCGGCTCCTCCTGCACCCAGAAGAACTCGGTGGCGTTGGGATAGCTGTCCAGGGTGCGCGACAGGCGGCCCTTGGGCAGCGGGGCGAGCTGCTCGATCCGCACGATCGCGACGTCGTCCCGGTGGTCCTTGGCCTTGCGGGCGACCAGCTCGTAGTACAGCTTGCCGCTGGTGAGCAGCACCCGGGTGACCGTGTTGCGGTCGCCGACGCCGTCCTCGTAGGTGGGCTCCTCGAGCACCGAGCGGAACTTGAGCTCGGTGAAGTCGCGGATGTCGCTGACGGCCGCCTTGTTGCGCAGCATCGACTTCGGCGTGAACACGATCAGCGGGCGCTGGACCCCGTCCAGGGCGTGCCGGCGCAGCAGGTGAAAGTAGTTGGCCGGTGTCGAGGGCACCGCGATCGTCATCGAGCCCTCCGCCCACAGCTGCAGGAAACGCTCGATGCGGCCCGACGTGTGGTCGGGGCCCTGGCCCTCGTGGCCGTGCGGCAACAGCAGCACCACGTTGGACAGCTGGCCCCACTTGGCCTCGCCGGAGCTGATGAACTCGTCGATGATCGACTGCGCGCCGTTGACAAAGTCACCGAACTGCGCCTCCCACAGCACTAGCGCGTCCGGGTTGCCGACGGTGTAGCCGTATTCGAAGCCCACGGCGGCGTACTCCGACAGCGGCGAGTCGTAGACCAGGAATTTGCCCCCGGTCGGCGTCCCGTCCTTGGCGGTCATGAGGAGTTTGAGCGGGGTGAACTCGACGCCGGTGTCGCGGTCGATGATCACCGAGTGGCGTTGCGAGAAGGTGCCGCGCCGGGTGTCCTGGCCGGACAGCCGCACCAGCTTGCCCTCGGCGACCAGCGAACCCAGCGCCAGCAGCTCGCCGAAGGCCCAGTCGATCTTGCCCTCGTAGGCCATCTCGCGGCGCTTCTCCAGCACCGGCAGCACGCGCGAATGCGCGGTGAAACCCTCGGGCAGGTCCAGGAACGCGTCGCCGATCCGGGCCAGCAGGGACTTGTCCACCGAGGTGTCCAGGCCCGCCGCCACCATCTGGTGGGACTCCACCGACTCGCTGGGCAGGGCGCCGTGCCGCTCGAGCTCGCGGACCTCGTTGAACACCCGTTCCAGCTGGCCCTGGTAATCGCGCAGGGCGTCCTCGGCCTCCTTCATCGAGATGTCGCCGCGGCCGATCAGCGCCTCGGTGTAGCTCTTGCGGACGCCCCGC
>NZ_LZKC01000331.1:0-26717 GCF_001672685.1 Mycobacterium sp. E2462 | reverse complement strand
ATGGTCTCATCATCGGGGAAATCCACGCGCAACCGGCGGGCGATCTGCTCCGGGCTCCAGCCCTGATCTCCGCGGTGAGTTTGTTGCGTCCGTTCCATTTCCCGCCGGCAGGACCGGTGAAGGTTCGGCCGTCGGGGCCGCGTACGACCCCGGAGAGCTTGTCCTGGACGTAGCGGCGCAGCCGGTCGTTGGCGACCAGCTTGGCCGTTTTGGGACGCCGTGCCCGCCGTTCAGCGTGCCATTGAGCGATCGAGGCTTTGTCATCAAGCCGGTAGGTGCGCGTGGAGGCGTTGCGCCGCAATTCCCGCGAGATCGTCGAGGCCGCACGGCCGAGCCGGCGGGCGATATCGCGCACACCGGCACCCTGAGCGCGCCACAAGGCGATGTCTTCGCGCTCACCCGATGACAGATAACGGCCCGAAACATTCACTGGCAAGCATGGATTCACACCGCCAGCGTGACGGAACCACCGAAACCCGACCGGAGATGACACGCCCGCGGCTGCCGCGGCGTCCTCCGTCATCACCCCCGCGGCAATAGCCTCCCAGAACCGGACCCGGTCCTGGCGCCAGGCCACCGTCGGCCGCCCCGGTGAGGGAATCTGCCTTCGATAGCCACGAACCTCAATTTGTCGCTTCCCATAACCCACCGCGGAGATCAGGGCTGGAGCCCGGAGCAGATCGCCCGCCGGTTGCGCGTGGATTTCCCCGATGATGAGACCATGCGGATCAGCCACGAAGCCATCTACCAGGCGCTCTACGTCGAGACCCGCGGTGCACTCAAACGTGATCTGGTCAGCTGCCTGCGCCGAGGCCGGGCCTTGCGGGTGCCGTGGGCCCGGACCCGGCAGAAAGCCTGGGCGCATTTCACCGCGGAGACGCTGATCAGCCAACGGCCACCCGAGGTGGCTGATTGCGCTGTTCCGGGGCATTGGGAGGGTGATCTGCTGATTGGGTTGCAGCGCAGCGCGATCGGCACCCTGGTGGAAACGCAGCAGCCGTTTCGTGATGCTGATCCACCTGCCCCGAGAGGATGGCTACGGGGTGCTCCCGCGGACCAAAAACGGCCCCGCATTGGCCGGCTACGGCGCCCTGACGATGGCTAACGCGCTTGCGCAGTCAATCACTACCCTGCCGGCCGAGCTGCGGCGGTCGTTGACCTGGGACCGCGGCAAGGAGCTGTCGGCGCACGCCCAGTTCTCGATCGCCTCCGGGGTCAAGGTCTACTTCGCTGACCCAAAAAGTCCCTGGCAGCGCGGCACCAACGAAAACACCAATGGTCTGTTACGCCAGTATTTTCCGAAAGGAACCGACCTCTTCCGCTGGGACGCCAACGACATCGCCGCGATCGCCCACACTCTCAACACTCGGCCCCACAAAACACTTGGCTGGCGCACACCCGCAGAATCCTCAACGACCACCTACGCTCGCTTCAGCAAGCTGGGGTTGCGACCACCGATTGAATTTAGCGGGCGCGTCGGTGCGTGCGGGGACAACGCTGCCATGGAGTCGTTCTTCGCCCTTCTCCAGCGCAACGCGCTCGACCGGCGACGCTGGACCACCCGAGCCGAACTGCGCCTTGCGATCGTGTCGTGGATTGAGCGGACCTACCACCGACGCCGCCGGCAACGCGCACTCGGCAGGCTCACCCCGATAGAGTTCGAATTGCTCCACACACCAGTCGCAACCGCGGCCTGAAAATCACACCCCGCGAGTCAACCGAACTCGGGGCAGTCCCGAACAGCTATCGGATCGGGTTCCTTCCTTCTGCTTGGTCCGCGCGTTCTGGTGTTCGGTCCTATCGCTGGGAGACGGCGGACCTGAGTCCAGCCGTGGGGCGGGGCGAGGTCGGTACATGCCGGAACCAGGGTTGAAGTCGCGCCGACAAGTGCTCAGATACCGAGGTTCGTTAACGACGCCGAAGGCGTTTATGAGTCTCGTGGACAGGGCGGCTGCGCGAGTGTGAGGTCCGGTAGAGGGTCGGACTCGGGTTAGTCCATCAGCGGCTGACGGCCGGCGCCGCAGCAAACACCCCTGACCGCTCATCGGGGGAGTGCGCCGTGAAAAGCGAAGATGATGCAGTTTTGCCAGTTGGGCGCCACCGACACGTGTTGCGCAAGAACGTAAACCATGCCACAACCGGCTGGCGCTCGCGCGCTGAGGAACGACGCGGCCATGCGCGGCGACGCCGGCGCTGGGACAACCAGCCGGTAAGGCCCGCCACCGGCAGGGGCGAAACCGGGGAAGGCCTCACGAGGTGTTTCGGTAGGAGGAAGTGCGACCCACGTGGTTTCGGTTTTCGCCGGTCAGCTGTTGCGCAATCAGAACAAACCCGCAACACTGCACTGCGATACATGGACCTCAAAGCGCTTGGTTCGGGGCCGACAGCTGGCCTATCTCGACGCGGCATGGAGAAGAAATGGTGACGCCAGAAGGCCGTGTGCGCCAGCGTGTTTGGGACACGCGTCGCAGCGCGAAAGCGGAGCGTCTGGCGGCTGCTGGGCAGTTCGTCGACGGCAAAGTGATCAAGGCAGCCGAGCTGGGCGCGCTGCTCGAGGCGGTCATCCGGCCCGGCGACAAGGTTGCGTTGGAGGGCGACAACCAGAAGCAGGCGGACTTTCTGTCCCGCACGCTGGCCGGCTGCGACCCGGGAAAGCTGCACGATCTGCACATGCTGATCGGGTCGGTGTCCCGCGTCGAGCACCTCGATCTGTTTGAGCTCGGTATCGCCTCCCGCCTCGATTTCGCGTACGCCGGTCCGCAGAGCGTGCGGATCGCGCAGCTGGTCGCCGATGGCACGGTTGCGATCGGGGCGGTGCACACCTATGTCGAGCTCTACGCCCGCATGGTGGTCGATCTTCGACCCGACGTGGCGCTGTTGTGCGCCGCCGCCGCCGACACCCGCGGCAACCTATACACCGGGCCCAACACCGAAGACACCCCGACCATCGCCGAGGCCGCGGCGTTTCACGACGGCGTGGTGATCGTGCAAGCCGACGACATCGTCGAGGCCGGCAAGTTGCCCCGTGTCGACATTCCTGGCGACTGGGTGGATCTGGTGGTCCAGGCTGATCGGCCGTTCGCGTTGGAGCCACTGTTTACCCGAGACCCCAAACACATTGGCCCGGTGGAGATCCGGCAGGCGATGATCGCCCTGCGCGGGGTCTATGAGCGTCATCAGGTGGTGTCGCTGAACCACGGTGTCGGGTTCAGCACCGCCGCCATCGAGCTGATCCTGCCCACCTACGGCGAGCAGCTGGGTCTTCGCGGCAAGATTGCCCGCAACTGGACTCTCAACCCGCACCCGACGTTGATTCCGGCGATCGAATCGGGCTGGGTGGAGACGATCCACAGCTTCGGTGGCGAATCGGGCATGGACAAGTATGTGGCCGCTCGCCCGGACGTCTTCTTCACCGGCGCCGACGGCTCGTTGCGCTCCAACCGAGTGTTGTGCCAGCTCGCGGGCCAATACGCGATCGACATGTTCATCGGGTCCACGTTGCAAATGGACGCCGACGCCAACTCCTCGACCGTGACCGAAAGCCGGCTCAGCGGGTTCGGCGGGGCGCCCAACATGGGACACGACCCGCACGGCCGACGCCACTCGACCCCGGCGTGGCTGGACCTGCACTACGGCGAGGGCGCGGCGATGCGTGGGCGCAAACTCGTCGTGCAGATCGTGCAAACCTTCCAGTCCGGCGGCATCCCCACCTTCGTCGAGTCGCTCGACGCCATCGAGTTCGGCAAGAAGGCCGGCATGGCGCTGCCACCGGTCATGATCTACGGGGACGACGTCAGCCACGTGGTCACTGAAGAGGGTGTGGCCTACCTGTATAAGGCAAGCTCGTTGGAGGATCGACGTGCCGCGCTGGCCGCGATCGCCGGAGTCACCCCGCTGGGGCGCGGTGCGGACGCCGCCCGGCTGGAGGGGCTGCGCCGCGACGGGCTGGTCGCGTTGCCCGAAGACCTCAAGATCGACGCGAACCTGGCGAACCGGTCGCTGCTGGCCGCCCGCAGCATCGGTGATCTTGTCGCTTGGTCGGGCGGTTTGTACGAGCCGCCGGCCCGATTCCGGGATTGGTGAAACATGCTCGTGATGCCGGACACCACTGAAAACTCGTGCGGCGCGGCGCCGTTGGCTGTCGCTGTGAGCCCGGACAGGCTCGGGCGGCTGGCCGCGCGAGCCCTGCGCGAGGAGGCCATCCTCACACCCAAGCCCGGGCTGGTCGACCTGCGCGGTGGTAATGCCCACCACGACATGGACGTCGAGACCCTCGTCGCCTCCGCGGATGCGCTGGCCGACCCGATCATTCGTTGCGCCGAAGCGGCTCTCTCCGCGCCGCTGGGGCCGCGGCTCCGCGCGCGCATCGGGGCGATCGGCCGCGCCGGTGAGCGCCGCATGCTTGACGCCACCGGCGGGGTCAACACCCACCGCGGCGCACTGTGGACGCTGGGGCTGCTCGCCGCGGGTTTGGCCGTACATCCCCATCCTGCGTCGGCCGCCGCCTTCGCGGCGCGACTGGCCAGCATCCCCGATCCGGCCCTACCGGTACGGCAGCTTTCGCACGGCGCGGTCGCCCGCCGCCGCTACGGCGCTGCCGGGGCGGTCGGCGAGGCGTGCGCCGGATTTCCCCACACCATGCAGGTGGCCCTGCCGGCGCTGCGCGCCGCGCGCGCCGCGGGCTGCGACGAGGACACCGCGCGGCTGGCCGCCCTGTTGAGTTGTATGGCACGCCTGGAAGACACCTGCACACTTCACCGCGCCGGCCGCGAGGGTCTGGCCATCGTCCGCGACGGCGCCGAAGCGATCCTGCGAGCCGGCGGTTGGGCCACCACTCGCGGGCGCGAGCTGTTGGGTGAGCTGGACCTGGTCACCCGCCGCCTCCGCCTGTCCACAGGCGGCAGCGGCGATGTGCTGGCGGCTGCCCTTTTCGTTGACAGCACTGAAAAGCTCTGGCGCGCAGCCGAAAAGGATTAACACGATGCGGACCTTGCAGTACCAGTTCGAAGCGTCTCAACGGCCGGCCCGGCGCGTGCACATCGGCGTCGTGGCCTCCGGTGATCTTGAGATTCTGCTGGAGCCCCGCGACGACGAACCGGACGCCGGCACCTTCGCGCGGGTGCGCGTCCGGACCAGCGTCGACGGGTTCGACCAGGTGTGGCACGCGACCCTGCAACGCTTCTTCGCCCGGACACCCATGCTGGGGCGATGGGAGCTCAACGACGCCGGTGCGACCCCGGCGATCGTGACGCTGCGGCTTCAGCAAGCCGCTCAGGAAGCCCAGGCCGCCGAAACTGACGCGACGCCAACAGGTGATTCCGCGTGACGCCGACCGCGGGCGGGTTCCCCGGCGGGGCGGCAGCGGCGCTGGGAGCCGTGGCCGATGACGGGAGCCTCGACTGGCAGCGGGTGCTGGCGCGACGGAGCTTCCTCGAACTCGATGCTTTCGCCCGTGCCGCAACGCTTCTCGACGACGGCTCGATGCGGGTGTTGTGCGGACCGTTCGATCGCCTCGAATCGCCGTGGCTAGAGCCACAGGGCGTCACCCCGCAATCGGATGACGGCGTAGTGATCGCCCGCGGCACCCTCGACGGCACGCAGGTCGTCGTCGCCTCGATCGAACAAGGATTTCAGGGCGGCGGCATCGGTGAGGTGTCCGGCGCCAAGATCACCCAAGCGCTGCGGCTCGCCGCCGCCGACAGCCGCCGCGGCGTTGCGGTCCCCGCTGTCCTGCTGCTGGAAACCGGTGGAGTTCGGTTGCAGGAAGCCAACCTCGGCCTCAATGCCGTCGCCGAAGTCTGTGCTGCCCTGCTTGAACTGCGCCCGCTCGCGCCCGTGGTGGGGGTGGTCGCAGGCTCGGTCGGGTCGTTCGGCGGAATGAGCATCGCCACCGCGTTGTGCACCCACATCGTCGTCACCCCCGAAGCGCGCATCGGGCTCAACGGGGCGGCCGTGATCGAGCAGGAGGCCGGCGTCGAGGAGTTCGACTCGTCGGACCGTGGGCTCACCTGGGCCATCGTCGGCGGGGAGCAACGCCGCCGAACCGGCTTGGCCGATACCCTCGTCGTCGACGACACCGCCGCCGTGCGGGAAGCGGTCGGCGCCGCCATCGCCACCGGCGCCGGCCCGGCGGGCTCGCACCGCAGCGAGAAGCTCGACGTTCTCGACGAGCGGTTGGCGACCATCAACCCGGCAGACCCGCCCGCGCCGCTTGAGCTGCGAAACATGTGGGGCGACAGCTACGACAAGCCACCGGCGAGCCATGCCCCCCACCCGCAACGCGGCGAACCGCACGAAGGCGCCGAGCGGTCTTCGGTGGAACCCAGCCAGCGGGGCAGGAATTGGATCACGGCGCTCGCCGGCGACGCGAAACCTGAACCGGTGGTCGGCTCGGTCCTGCGCGCGGACGCAGACGGCCGCACCTATCTGGCCGTCGTCCCCGACCCGGCGAACCCGTTCTATCGCGCCCGCCAGGGACAAGTCGGACTCACCGAGTGCGCCGCGCTGGCCCGATCGGTCCGCGACATCACAGCCGCCGACGCCACTGCCGAGCACCGCCGTGCGATCGTTGCCATCGTCGACCTGCCCAGCCAGGCCTACGGGCGCATCGAGGAAATGGTGGGGCTGCACCAGGCCATCGCCGCGGCCGTCGACGCCTACGCCGCCGCCCGCGTGGCCGGGCACCCGATCGTCGCGCTGGTTGTCGGGCACGCGCTATCCGGGGGCTTTCTGACCCACGGCCTGCAGGCGTCGCAAATCCTTGCCCTCGACGACCCAGGCGTGGAGGTGCACGCCATGCACAAACCGGCCGCCGCGCGCATCACCCTGCGCACCGTCGAGCAGCTCGACGAACTCGCAAAGACGATTCCGCCGCTGAGCTATAACGTGCGCGACTGGGCCACCCTGGGTTTCTGCGACGAACTGCTCACCGTCCGTGACGCGGAATCACCGACCCCGCACGACGTGGACGTCGTAAGCCGCGCCCTCGGTGAGGCCGTGCGGCGAGCCCGGGAAGGCCCGCGTGATCTGTCCAACCGGCTCGAGTCGGCGTTTGCGCACACCAACCGCAGGGCGTCCCGCGCCGTGCGGGAATCCATTGCGAAGCAGTGGAACTCACCACCCGTGTCATGACTTCCGCTCGGGCACACGACCTCATCCGGCTCGAAGACCCGGCGGCTCAGCTGACCGGCGACGAGCCCCCGTGGATCCGCGCCGCGCTCACCCAGACGCCATGGGTGGTCGTGCGCCGCGCTGTCGCGGCTCCCGGTCACCTCGCCGTCGGCGTCCGGGGAACCTACCGCCATCAACGGCACGCCATGGAGGTCTCGGAGACCGCAGTGCTCGAGGTGCTGCGCCCCGAGGACCTGCGCCCTTCGCCGCGTGGTTCAGCATCTGACACTGCCGCGATCAGCTCCTTGCGCACCGCAATGCCCCTGCTCGACGATTCCGGTTATCCATGGGGTCCGACTGGCAGTGCCGGCTTCGAGTTGGCCACCGGTCATCCCGCCACCACACCGTCCAGCGATCTCGACCTGGTCATTCGGCTTCTCGAACGCCCGACGGCCCGAGAAATCGAAACCCTGGCGACGCAATTGTCAGCGCTGCCAGCACGTGTCGACTGTCAGCTGGACACCGACGGGGGCGCGGTCAACCTGACCGAACTCGCCGGAGGTCTCGACCGGATCCTGCTGCGCACGCTCACCGGTGCACGTCTGGTCGCGCTCGAGGAGATTGTGACGCAATGACCTGCCGCGTAACCGTTTTCGGCGGCCGATGAGCACCGCGCTGCTTTTTCCGGGGCAGGGGTCGCAGCGCCCGGCCATGCTGCAATCGCTGCCCCAAACCCCCGCCGCGGCGCGATCCTGGGCCGAGGCCCAGCGTTGCCTGGCGGATCTGGATGGCCTTCCGGAGCAACTCGACACGGCCGAGGCGCTGCAATCCACCACCAACGCCCAACTGTGCCTGCTCATCACCGGCGTCGCGTACGCCCGCGCGCTCATCGAAGACCACGGCCTGCAAGCAGAATTCGTGGCCGGTCACTCGGTCGGAGCCTTCGCCGCCGCTGTGGTGGCCGGGGTTCTCAACCTCACCGATGCCATCCGGGTCGTGCGCGTCCGCGGCGACATGATGCAACGCGCATGCGCCGCCCGGCAGTGGGGGATGGCCGCCATCAGCGGGCTGAGCCTGTCCGCCGTGCAATCGCTGGTCAGTTCGCATGGCACCGTGCAGGATCCGCTGTGGGTGGCCAACATCAACGCGGCCGATCAGACCGTGGTCAGCGGTACGGCCGCCGCGCTGGAAAATCTCCGCGGCCCCGCCGAGCGCGCCGGAGCGCGCAATTTGACCGCCCTCGACGTGCGGATCGCCTCACACTGCCCGCTGCAGGCAAGTACCGCCCACGCGGTAGCCGCTGAGCTGCGCAACGTTTCACCCGGTCGCCAACAACGCGCCTACCTGGCCAACCGCACCGGCCGCAGGCTTCACCACAACCCGGCCGGTGTCGTCGAGGACCTCGCCCAAGCGGTGCAACACCCCGTGCAGTGGTTCGACTGCATGCGGCTGATCGGCGAACTCGGCGTCACCACCACCATCGAAATGCCGCCCGGCCACGTCCTTACCTCACTCGCACTGTCCAGCCTGCCCGACGTGAGAGTCGCCGCCCTCGATGAAGTTGCCATCGACACGGTGTTGCGTCGAGCCCGGTCGGCTTACCCCTAAATCCGGTCCCGGGTGCTCACGTCACTGTGCCCGGTGGCTGGGCGGATGCGCTGTTGGGGTTGAGCGCCGACGTGGTGGTCGAACGCAAGGGTGTGTATCTATCAGTGCCGCAATCGATGTGGTGAGCCACCGCGGCGTTCTCCGGCCCGACGCCATGAGATCGCTGCGGTCGACCATGCCTCGGTCCGTGCGCAGGCAACGGGCCAAAGCGTCATCGGTACAGCGGCCCGCAATCGCCGACCTTGACCGGGGGGCGGCACGGTCCACTCCCGGCCGCTCGGCGGGACGCGCCCGGGTGGGCCGGCGCGCGCAGTTTCGCACGGTGAGGTACAGTCCCCAATCGACGCGGAACCCGAGTTCCGTCTCGTTGGGGAAGGGCAGGCGCGGTGAGCACGAGTACGGGGGCACGACCGTGTTTCGAGTGCTGAAAAAAGTCTGGCTGCCGCTGCTTCTCGCCGTCGTGGTCGCGCTCGGCGCCTACGCGGTCGTCCGCATCCGCGATACGTTCGGCTCCACCGGGCAGGTGGCGAGCGGCGAGGGCAACGGCGGCGACACCAAACCGTTCCATCCCAAGCGCATCACCTACGAGATGTCCGGATCGCCGAGCGGAACCGTCAACGTCGACTACCTCGACGAGAACGGGCAACCCCACCTCGTGGAGGCGGCCCCATTGCCATGGTCGTTCACGATCGTGACCACGCTGCCCTCGATGTCGGCCAACATCGTCGCCCAAGCCAGCGCCGGGGTGGACGCGCTGCGGTGCCGAGTCGTCGTCGACGGCCAGGTCCGCGACGATCGCAAAACCGATGACTACCAACCGTTTATCTATTGCTTGGTGAAATCCGTATGAGCAACCTGCACGCGGCGCCCCGCCCTGCGCTGATTCCTCGACTCATCCGCATCCTCGCGGTGCCGATCGTTTTGGGGTGGGCGTTCATCGCCGTGGCCCTGGGCGTCCTGTCACCGCCCCTGGATACGGTCGCCGATCAGCACTCGGTGCCGATGACCCCGCGGGACGCCCCGGCGTTCAAGTCGATGATGCACATCGGTGAAAAGTTCAAGGAATTCAATACCGACTCGTCGGCGATGGTGGTGCTCGAGGGCAAGGACAAACTCGGCGACAGCGCGCACGACTTCTACAACCACATCGTCAGCAAGCTCAAGGACGACCGTGAGCATGTGCAGAACGTCCAGGACTTCTGGGGTGACCCGCTGACCGCCGCCGGCTCGCAGAGCCCCGACGGCAAGGCGGCGTACGTCCAGGTCTTCCTCAACGGTGCGCAGGGCACCACCCCCAGCCACGAATCCGTCGCCGCGGTGCGCACAATCGTCGCCCAGACACCGGCGCCGCCGGGAGTGAGGGCCTATGTGGCCGGCAATACCGTGCTCAACGCCGACACCAGCCTCGTCGGCCACAAAAGCATGGCGACGATGGCGTTAGTCTCCATCATCGTCATCTTGGTGATGCTGCTGCTGGTTTACCGATCGATCGTGACCACGGTGCTGTGCCTGCTCGTGATCGGCATCGAATTGTTTGCGGCGCAGGGGATCACGGGAACGGCGGGTAACCTCAACATCATCGGCCTGACCCCGTACGCCGTCAGCATGGTCACCATGCTCAGCATCGCCGCGGGGACCGACTACGTCATCTTCCTGCTGGGCCGCTACCACGAGGCGCGGTCGCTCGGCCAGGATCGCGAGCAGGCGTTCTACACGGCCTATCACGGCGTCTCGCATGTCATCCTGGGCTCGGGCCTGACGATCGCGGGCGCCTGTCTGTGCCTGACGGCGTGCCGGCTGCCGTACTTCCAGACCATGGGCCTGCCGTGCGCCATCGCGCTGTTGGTGATCGTCTTCGCCGCGCTAACGCTGGCGCCGGCGGTGCTGGCGATCGGCTCGCGCTTCGGCCTTTTCGATCCCAAGCGTCCCATCGATGTCCGCGGTTGGCGCAAAGTCGGGACGGCCGTGGTGCGCTGGCCCAAGCCGATCATCGTGGTGACCGCGGCGATCGCCGTCATCGGCTTCATCAGCCTGTTGACCTACGTGCCGAACTACGACGACCAGAAGTTCACGCCCGACAACATGGCCGCCAACGTCGCGATGACGGCGGCCGAACGGCACTTCTCGCAGGCACGGATGAACCCGGAGCTGCTGATGGTCGAATCCGACCACGACCTGCGCGACCCGGCCGACATGTTGGTCATCGACCGCATCGCCAAGAGCGTCTTTCACCTTCGCGGTATCGAACGCGTGCAGACCATCACCAGACCACTGGGTGCGCCTATCGAGCACAGCTCCATCCCGTTTCAGATCGCGATGCAGAATTCGGGCACGCTGCAAACGGCCAAGTTCATGAATGACACCATGGCCAACATGCTCGAGCAGGCCGACGAGCTGGGTAAGACCATCGCCACCATGGAACACATGTACGGCGTCATGAAAGACCTGACGGCGACGACGCACAGCATGGTCGGCAGGACGCATCAAATGGTGGATACGACCAACGAACTGCGGGACCACATCTCCGATTTCGACGATTTCTTCCGGCCCATCAGAAGCTACTTCTATTGGGAGAAGCACTGTTTCGACATCCCGGTGTGCTGGTCGTTGCGCTCGATATTCGACACGCTCGACGGTATCGACGAGCTTGCCGACCAGATCTCCGGGCTCACCGTCGATCTCGACCATTTGGATCGGTTGATGCCCCAGCTGCTGGCCGATCTCCCGAAAACGATCGACTCGATGAAGACCATGCGCAACTTCATGCTGTCGACCCACAGCACGATGGCGGGTATCCAGGCGCACCAGCAGGAGGGGGCGCAGGGCTCAACCCTGATGGGGCAGTACTTCGACGAAGCCAAGAACGATGACTCGTTCTACCTGCCACCGGAAGTCTTCAAAAACCCCGACTTCGAACGCGGCTTGAAAATGTTCGTGTCGCCCGACGGCACGGCCGTCCGGTTCATCATCACCCACCAAGGCGATCCGGCCTCGGTGGAGGGCATCAAACACGTGGCGGGCATCAGGGACGCGGTCGCCGACGCCATCAAGGGCACTCCGCTGGAGAGCTCGAAGGTCTACCTGGCCGGCACCGCCTCGATGTACAGCGACATGCAGAAGGGCGTCATCATCGACCTACTGGTGGCGGGCATCTCGTGCATGATCCTCATCTTCGCGATCATGCTGGTCATCACCCGCAGTGTCGTCGCGGCGCTGGTCATCGTCGGCACTGTGGCCGCCTCGCTCGGCACGGCGTGCGGCCTGTCGGTGCTGTTATGGCAGGACATCGTCGGCCTTGGCCTGCAATGGATTGTCCTGCCGCTGTCGGTGATCATCTTGCTCGCGGTGGGTTCGGACTACAACCTGCTCCTCGTCTCGCGGCTCAAGGAGGAGATTCACGCCGGCCTCCACACCGGCATCATCCGTGGCATGGGCGCCTCGGGCCGGGTCGTCACCGCCGCCGGGCTGGTGTTCGCCTTCACCATGATGTCCATGATCGTCAGCCAGCTGCGCGTGATCGGTGAACTGGGAACCACCATCGGACTGGGCCTGTTGGTGGACACGCTCATCGTGCGGTCCTTCATGACGCCGTCGATCGCGGCGGCGCTGGGGCACTGGTTCTGGTGGCCGATCAATACGATCCGCCTGACCCGCAAGGCGTCCACCGCCGGTGACGCGCACACCGCGCCCATCCCACAGCTCGCGGCAACGTGAATCTGGCCCGCTGTTCTGCCAAGCTGTCGACAGCAGTGTTGGCAGTCGACGGGCCTGGGGGCATGGCGGAACCGGAATCGAAGCTTCGGCAGCGCACCGACGGGCGGCTGGACCGCTCGCGCGACCCCGCGATATTGGACGCCGCGCTGGCGGCCCTGGCCGAGCATGGCTACGACGCCGCCAACATGAACGACATCGCCGCGCGGGCGGGTGTGGGCAAGGCGGCGATCTACCGACGGTGGTCCTCGAAGGCCGCGCTGATGACCGACGCGCTCGTGTACTGGCGGCCCGACCTGTTGAGCAACGACGCCCCCGACACGGGCAGCCTGACCGGGGACCTCGACGTCATCGTCGAGCGCGCCAAACGCAACGACGATTCGCTGATCACGAACGACCTCGTTCTACGGGTCGCGATGGAAGCCGCTCACGACCCTCAACTCGCCTCGGCCCTCGGGGACCTGCTGCTGTTCAAGGGACGGCGAATCCTGTCCGTGGTCCTCACCCAGGCCGGTGACCGTGGCGAGATCTCCGCGTCCCGCGATTGGTCGCTGGTTGGCGACGTGCTGACCGCGATGGCGTTGATGCGCGTCATCACCGGTCAACCGGTTGACGCGCACTTCGTGCGGCAGGTCATCGACACCCTGATCCTGCCCGCGGTGCGAGCACCGACTGCCGCGGCCGCCCGAAAGAAGCGTTGAGAGCGTCGATCTGAGCCCTAACCGGCCGCAAGCGTGCCGTTCGGCGGTACGAGCGGAATGTCCGCTGCCGGCAGTGGATGACACAACAAATTTCCCTGCACGGCATCGCAGCCGTAGTCGCGCAGCCGTTGCACCGTGGCGTGATCCTCGACGCCTTCCGCCACGCTGGTGATGCCGAAGGCGCGTGCCAACTCGATGACGGACCGTGCGATGGTGGCGGCGCGGTGGTCGCGCAAGATCGGCGCAACGAACGCCCGATCGAGTTTGACGTCGTCGATGGGGAGCTCCCGCAGATACGTCAGGCTGCCGTAACCACTGCCGAAGTCGTCGATGGCCACGCGTATCCCGGCGGCGCGCAGGCGGTCGAGCACCTGGCGCGCCTTCGTGAGATCGGCCACCAACAAATCTTCGGTGATCTCGATGGTGAGAGAACTCGGCGATAGCTTGTTGGCGGTGAGTAACGACATGATCTGGTCGGGCAGCGCGTCGCTGTTGAGCGACGGTGCTCCGAGGTTGATGGCGACCGGGATCGCCGCGTCTAGGGCGTGCCAACCGGCGGCGTCCGAGATCGCCGTCGCCAGAACAAGATCGGTGAGCGCGTGCATCAACCCGTGCTCGCGCACCAAGGGCAGGAAGCGGGCTGGCTCGAGCATCCCAAAATTCGGGTGGTGCCAACGCACCAGGGCCTCCGCCCCGGTAACGAGCCCGGTCCTCAGGTCGAACTTGGGCTGGTAAAGGATGCTCAGCGAAGCACTTTCGATGGCGCGGCGCAATTCGCCGAGCAATTGCAGGCGGGCGAACGCGGTATCGTGAGCCGGCGGCTGGCCGGACGCGTCGCTCATCCCCGCGGTGAACATGCGCATGTTGGTCGTGCCGGCCAGCTGGGCGTAGGACCGCGCGGTGTCGGCCTCTTTGAGGATCTCGCCGGGCACGCGGCAGGCGACCGAGTCGGACCCTGCCGACGCCACGCCGATGCTCAGCCGCACGTCCAAACGGTGATCGTCGACGGCGATCGGGTCGTCGAAGGCGCGTGCCAGATCGTCGGCGATCTGGCACGCCACCTCCGGGCGGTCCTGCACCAGAATGGCGAAGTCGTCACCGCCCATGCGGGCAACGGTATGTGTGTGGTCGACGGCCGCCTCGATCCGCTGGCCGACGCTGCGCAGCAACTCGTCACCCACGGCATAACCGAGCGTGTTGTTGACCAGCTTGAAATCGTCGATGCTCACTGCGAGCAGGCTGACCGGCACGCCGTAGCGGGCGTGTTGGCGCAGCGCGTGGGTCAGGCGGTCGTGGAGCAGCCGACGGTTCGCCAGCCCGGTGAGCGGGTCGTGCAGTGCCGCTTCGGACACCGACACGAGCAGGCGTTGCTTGCGGTCGAGCAGGAAGATCTGACGTACGAGTGTGATCAAGAACAGTGACACGCACACCGCGAATACGAAAGCTTCCCGCCAGTACGACGGCCAAAAATGCGCCGCACCAACGACAATGGCGAGCAGGACCGGCAAGTAGGGCAGCCACAGCGCTGCCTTCGAGGAGGGTTGGGAGATGCCCAGGTCGAGGTCGGGGCCCGGCCGGGAAGCGGTGGCGGACAACGCGATGAAGTAGACACCGACGGTCCAGCCCAAGATCACCAGCCCGTCGGGGGTGTTGACCGGGTCGTCATCGCACCAGACATGCAGCGTTCCGGCCGCGCCGATGCTCGCCCATCCGACCATGATGAGCGTCGGCGAAAGTTGGCGGCTGGGCTCGGATTTGCGCACCACGATGTAGGTGGTCACCGCCAGGCCCCAATAGCTGGCGGTGGCGGTGGCGATAAGCTGGCCCACTCGACCCAGCGCCATGATGTCCAGGATGACCAAGAACGACGCCGCGATCAGGATGCCGTCGATCAGCAGCCCGGCGCCAAAACAGGAGTCATCCCTGCTGGGGATGGCGGCCGCGGTTGCCAGCCCCAGCAGGGGCAGAACCACGTATCCGAAGTTGGCCGCGGATAGGCCCGCAGCCGGATGGCCGCCGGTGACAGTGGCCCAGCAGTAGGCCGTCTGGCCCGCGGTCCAGCCGAGCAGCCCGACTGCCATCAAGGCCCAGGCGAGGCGTTGGCGACCGCGTGACCGCTGCGCCGCCAGCGCCGAAGCGGCGGTGGCGAACATGCTGGCGATCACGCAACTGATCGAGCCGATGACCGCGTGACCCCCATCGCTCACGCCGAACGGAGCCAGTGCGACCGCGAGCAACCCCAAAGACGCCCACACGACCACTGGGGATCTTCGCCGTGTCAGCGACAAGCTTCCTCCCGATCCGTCAGGCGCGACCATCGCTCGGAAGCAGAATATTGCACACAGTAAAAATAGGCCGCCTAATTTGCTGGCGCATGTCGAGAGGCTGATCGCGAGCTGCGGTGCTGCCGCCGGGAAGCCGAGCATGCTGTGCGGTGGCGGTCCGGGTTCACCGCCGACGGCGCAGCCTCGGGCCAAACCAGCGGGGTGGCGCGGCCGCCGTCACCTGCGATTGCGGGCAGCTTCCAGCGCCACGGCCACTTGAGCCAGCCAAAAGGTGTCGGTCAATGGTCGACGGGTGAGTTCGGCGAACCGCCGCAGCCGATAGTTGACGGTGTTGCGATGACAATGCATTTCATCTGCCGTGGCCGCGACGGATTGGCCCAGTCGCAACCAGGTACGGACAGTGGCGATGAGTGGCTCGGCTCTCTCAGGTGCGAGCTCGAGCACCGGTCCCAGGGTGGCCGCCACGACGGCCGCGGCGGCGTCGGGCGAGCTGGCGAGCAGCACGGGTAACACGTCGCGGTCGTAGCGCGTGGTTGGTCGGCCGTCGGACGAGGCCGCCATCGCGACCTGCGCTTGGGCGCGGGCCTTCGAGCACTCGGCGACTGTGCTGAACGAGCTGCTGAGACCGATCAACACCGGAATTTTTGAGCAGATGCTGTCAGCGATGCTGTCCAGCGCATCGGCGCGATTCCGTCGAAGCGACACGACGCCGATCTGCGAACTGGTCGTAAGGCGAAACCACGCGTCCTGGACGGCGGCGTGTGAAGAGATCAGCGTCTCGATGTCGGGAGGCGGGTCCCCGATCGACGTGTTCTCGGCGCTGGTCGCCGAGATGACTGTCAGCTGGCCGGTCCGGGGGAGGCCCAGGGCGGCGACCGCGTCCCAGAACTGCGCGCCGATGCTGGATTCGTTGAACAACACCGTATCGAGCAGGGCCGCTCGGACCTGCTCGTTGCGCCGAGCGTCGCGGATCTCGATCTCGCGGAAAACGGCGTGCGCGCGAAGCGAATTGGTGTTCATCCAGGCGAAGATCGATGGTGTCGCCGCGATCAACGCTTCCTTGTCGATTTCGTCGGTCTCCGCCAGTCGGGCGAGCTCGTCCCAGATGGTGGCGGCACCAAGGCGGTAGGCGTGCAGCAAGCTGGACAACGACAGACCTTGGCTGGCGCGGTGACGAATCGCGGCGTCGAAGCTGGAGTGGCCAGGTTCGGCGCCACGATCGATCCAGTCGAGCATTTCGTCGAGGTAGTCGGCGATGTTGTCGTGCACGGTTTCACCGCTGTCGACGTCGTCCGGGAGGTAGTCCGGAACTTCGCTCCGGAGGCGGGTGAGGACCTTCGACACGATCGCGGGCGACTGCTGACGGACGCGGTCGGACAACACTGTCAGCGGTCGCTGTTGCAACATGTATCGGATCGTAAAGCGCCACGCCGCCCTGTGCCCTGGCACAGGGTTCGCGATGGCGAATTTGGGCTGCCGTTCATTGTGCTGGCCACACCGAGCGGCGACGCTTCTTGTCATGAACACCGCCTCGGATCGGACCATCGTCTTGGTGCACGGCCTGTGGATGACGCCGCTGGCGTGGGAGGACTGGGTCGCGCGTTACCGCGCCCGGGGATTCACCGTCTTGACGCCGGGCTACCCGGGTGTTGCTCCCGGCCCGGCCGGAGTCACCGCGTTGCGTAACGATGCCGCACCGCTGGCCGATCTCGGGGTGCGGGATGTCTTCGATCACCTCGCCGAGCTCATCGAAGAACTCACCGAACCGCCGATCCTGATGGGACATTCGTTCGGCGGCACCTTCGTGCAACTCCTGCTCGACGCCGGTTATGGGCGAGTCGGGGTGTCGATCGACGGTGCCGCCGTCAAAGGCATCAAAGCGCTGCCGTTCAGCGAGATCCGAGCTACATTCCCGGTATTGAGAAACCCCGCCAACCTGCACCGTGCGGTGCCTATCACAGCGGAGCAATTTCATTACGCGTTCACCAACACACTCGCGCAAGCGGATTCGCAAGTCGCCTATGAGCGCTACGCGGTTCCGGTGCCCGCGCGGATCTTGTTTCAGGGAGGACTGGCCAACGTCACGCACCACGCCGCCACCACCTACAACTTCGCCAACGACGACCGCGGCCCCCTGCTGTTCATCGCCGGCGGCCGGGACCACATCTTGCCGCCCGCGGTCCAGCACGAGAACTACATGAAGAACGCCAAACACTCGGCCGCGATCACCGCCTACAAACTGTTCCCCGAGCGCGACCACTTCACCTGTGGCGCACCGGGGTGGGAAGAAGTCGCTGACTTCGCCTTGAACTGGGCTCTGAACCCCGTGCCCGGTGAGCTCGAGTAACTCCTTGCACAAACTTCACACGAAAGCGATGACCACTAGTGACAACAGTGCGCGACGCCATCCTTGATCTTTTCCGCTCACACAATCTCACCACCTGGTTCGGTAACCCCGGATCCTCCGAATTGGCTCTGCTGCAAGACTTTCCCGACGACTTCCGGTATTTTCTCGGACTGCAAGAAATGATCCCGGTCGGGATGGCCGACGCCTACGCCCAAATCACTCGTCGTCCGGCCGTGGTCAACCTGCACACCGCTCCAGGAATGGGTAACGCGCAAGGTCAGATCTACAACGCCTACGTGAACAAGACACCGCTGATCATCACGGCAGGCAATCAGCGCCGCAACATGCAAAATCAGTACTGTTTGCTGACCAACCACGAAGCCACCACCACGCCTAAGCCGTTCATCAAATGGGCGGCTGAGCCAGCGATTGCCAGCGAATCACCGGCCGTGCTGGCCCGCGCGATCCACCTGGCGACGACCCCGCCGATGGGACCGGTATTCGTCTCGTTGCCGATGGACGACATGCCGATCGAGCTCACGGCGGAACAGCTCGACGACAGCAAGGTGGTGCGCGAGCGCACCGTGATCCACGCCGCCGGTTTTCCGACCGACCTGGCCGAGCAACTCGGTGCGCGGTTGGATGCCGCCAAATCACCGGCGATCGTCGTCGGCGGCGATATCGACCGCTATGACGCCTACGAGGCGGTCGTCGAGTTGGCCGAACGCACGCAAGCGCCTGTCTTCACGGCGCCGCTGACCGGCTGGAGCGGCTTCCCCGAAAATCACCGCCTCTACCACGGAGCTCTGCCTCCCGGCGCCGGCTGGATCTCGCAGATCCTCGCCGGCCACGATCTGATCCTCGCGATCGGAACCTCGGTATTCCGCTACTACCCGCTGGTGCCTGGGCCCTACCTGCCGCAGGGTGCAAGCCTGATCCACATCACCAACGATCCCGACGAGGCCGCGCGCGCTCCCGTCGGGGACGCGATCGTCGCCGACGTCCGCACTGCGGCAAGCGCGTTGGCCGCGGCGGTGAAACCCACGCAGCGCCCCGCTCCCGCCCCGCGCGCCGCGGTCCCCGAACGGGTATCGGAGCACGTGCCCCTCAAGCCCGCGAACCTGTGGACGGCCGTTGCCCACGCCGCACCCGAGGACACGCTATGGGTCAGCGAAGCGGGCAGCAACGAAATTCCCCTCACCGAAAGCATCCGCCCGGGCCACCCGCTGTCACATCTGTCCGCCGCCGGGGGCGGGCTCGGCTGGGGCCTGCCCGCATCCGTCGGAGCGCAGATCGCAGCTCCCGACCGACCGGTCGTGGCGTTGATGGGCGATGGTTCAATGCATTACGCGATCACCGCACTATGGAGCGCGGCGCGATACCGGATCCCCATCACCGTTGTCGTGGCTTCCAACGCCGAGTATGGCGTGGTCAAGGAGTTCGGTGTGTGGGAGAAAACTCCGCATGTCCCCGGCCTCGACATCCCCGGCCTCGACATCGTCGGGACCGCAGCCAGCTACGGTGTCGACGCTCACGAAGCGACCAGCAGCGACGACGTCTATGAGATGGTCCGGGCCGGCATCGCCGACCGCGACCGACCGACGTTGATCAACGCGCGCACCACGCCCGTGTCGGGCGGATTCGGCAGCTAGGAGTATTCGATGGAAGAAGCGATTGTCTCGGCGTTCACCTCGGCGCTCGGCGGCCCCGACGCAGTGGCCACCGATGCGGCGACCCTGGCCGAAAATGGGCGCGACTACTGGGGTTTCGGTCAGCAGCCGGGGCTGGTGCTGCGCCCGCACACCCGCGACGATGTCGTCGCGATCGTCAAAATTGCCGCCCAACACGATATCTCGTTGGTCACGCGTGGCGGCGCGTCGAACTGCAGCGCCGGAGTCATGGCCGGTGCCGACCGCGCGGTGATCGATCTGACGAAGATGAATCAGATTCTCGAAATCGATCCGTCGGCCCGCACGGCCCGAGTCCAGCCCGGCGTCATCAATTACGACCTGCAGGAGCAGCTAGCCCCACACAAGCTGGTGTTCTCGCCGGACCCCGTGTCGGCGCACCTGGCGACGATCGGCGGCAACATCATCGAAAACGCGGGCGGCCCACACGCTCTCAAATACGGCGTCACCTACAACCACGTGCTCGCCGTTGAAGCGGTACTCGCCGACGGTTCGGTAGCCCGGTTCAGCGCCGACGACGACGGCCCGGACCTGCTGGGTGTGCTCATCGGGTCGGAAGGCACCCTGGCCATCCTCGTCGAGGCCACCTTGTCGCTGCGGCCGATCCCCCCAGTCACCCGCAGCCTGATGGGAAGTTTCACCACAGCCCGGGAGGCGGCCGAAACCATCGCCGCGATCATCCAGACCGGGACCGTGCCCGCAGCGGTCGAATGGCTGGACCGTGTCGGCATCGCCGGTCTGCAGCAGTTCACCGACACCGGCTATCCCACCGACGCCGACGCGATCGTGCTCATCGACGTCGATGGCGCCGCCGACGAGGTCGACCGCGACGCCCAGATCGTCGACCAAGTCCTGCGCCGGCACGCCGTCGAGGTGCGCCGCGCCGACGACGACGATGCCCGCGCCAAGCTGTGGTACGGCCGCCTGCACGCCCCAGACGCCGTCGTGCATAGCGGCAAGGGCTTTTTCATCGGCGACGTCACCGTTCCCCGCCAACACATCCCCGAGATGCAGCAGGCAATCCAGGATGCCGCCAAGCGGCACTCCGACGCGCTGCTGTTCATCGCGGTGACCGGGCATGCCGGCGACGGTGACCTGCACCCGACCACTTTCTACGACAAGGACAACCCCAACGCGGCCGCCGCCCTGGAGGCCGCCAACAACGAAATCATCGAAGCAGCATTAAAACTCGGCGGCACGATCACCGGCGAGCATGGCGTGGGCACCGAGAAAATACAGTTCATGACCAAGCGTTTCACCCCGGTGGAGATCGCCGCCCAGCGCGTCATCAAGAAGGTCTTCGATCCTGCGCAACGCTTCAATCCCGGCATCATGCTGCCCGACGCGTCGTCGGAAGAGCCCGCACTGCCCGAGTTCGAGGCCGCAGTCCGAGCTGCTCTGGAACACCAGCCCGCTTCCGCTGTGCCGGTCGACGGCGGCGACACCACGGTCGAGGTCAACACCGGCAACCTGAACCTCGTGGTCGGCGCCGCGGTCACCCTCGGTGAACTGTCGCGCACGCTCGCCGAGCGAGGCGTCGCCTGCCCCGCCATCCCCGCGGTAGGCACCGAACGCACCGTCGGCGAATTGATCGCCCACGCGACGGGCGAGGAACGCCTCGCCGTGCGCCACGGGCTGCTCGGCATCGAGGTCGTCCTCCCCGACGGTGCTGCCGCCGCCCGCTTCGGCGGCCAGAATATGAAAGACGTCGCCGGCTACGACACCAAACGGCTATTTATCGGCGGCAACAACGCCTTTGGATCGATCACCAGCGCCGTGTTCAAGATTGCGGTCACCCGGTGACGCCGCGGGCGCGATAAGCGGACGCATGTCGTGGCAGATGCGGGCCATCGCGACCTACGGGCGCCTCGTTCGCAGACCCCGTACCTACGCAACAGCCCGAAGCGCGCGTGCCTACCTCAACCGCCCCAAGCGCAGCGGCGAACCACCCGCGCAACTCGCCGCGTCGACGCGCTTCCAGCTGACCTACGACACCATCGACGGATTCCGTTGCTACACGGTGCGGTTCTCGAGCCTCCAGCCGATGTCTGCCGACGGCCCCTCGGTGGTGTATGTCCATGGCGGCGCCTACGTCAACCAAATCGAACGCGCGCATTGGAAACTGATCTGCGGCATCGCCGAAGCCACGCGACGCCCAGTACACGTGCCGCTCTACGGGCTCGCGCCCCAGCACTGCGCTGAGGAAGCGATCGACTTCCTCCGCAGCGTGACCGGCCGAGCCGCGCAGTCCGGGCCGATTTACCTGGCCGGCGACTCCTCCGGCGCAGGCCTAGCGCTGGCAGCCGCCCAAACGATCATCGGCGACGCAGCGACCCCACTGCTCGGACTCACACTGATCAGCCCCTGGCTCGACATCGCCCTGACCAATCCCGCCGTTGACACCATCGGGAAGCGCGACCCCTGGCTTGCCGCACCCGGACTGCGTGAATGCGGCCGCGTCTGGGCGAAAGACCTGTCGTTGGCCGACCACCGAGTCAGCCCCATTTTCGGTGAGCTGCACGGCCTTCCGCCGATCGACCTCTACGTCGGCGACCGCGACATCTTCGTCGCCGACTGCCGCCGGTTGCGCGAGAGCAGCACGAGCGAGCGCATCAGCTACCACGAACAACGGGGGGCCATACACGTGTACCCGCTCCTGCCGGTACCCGAAGCCCGCCCCGCACGACACGCCCTCCTCGGCCACATCGCGACGGTGCTCAACGCAGCGGGGCACGACGACGGCCGCGACACTTTAAGGAAACGATGACTAACCGCGCAGTCGACTTCCCACACGCCACCACCGTTGAAAGTTTGCGCTTCACCGCGCTGGTGGGACTGCCCAATGTGGCGGAGGGCCTCTTCAGCCGCCGGCCCGCAGTGACCGCCGCGCTGAACCGAGCCGGTGTGCCCCGGCGCGCGCACCGACTGCTCGCCGCGTTGCATCGTCGCTACGGCGACGGTCCGCTGTGGGTGAACGTCGGAAGCCGCCCGACATTGCTCGTCTTCGGTCCCGATCAGATCCGCTTCGTTCTCTCGCAGGCGCCGGAGCCGTTCGCCTCCGATCCCGAACCCAAACTGTCCGGCATGAAAAGGTTTCAGCCGCACGCCCTCACGATTTCCCGAGGCGACCACTGGTCTGACCGGCGCCGGTTCACCGACGCCGTCCTCGCACACGCCACCGGCGCCGGCGCGATCACCGACCGATGCAACACCGTCGCCGACGAAGAGGCCCGCGCGCTTCCCGACAGACTCGGTTGGCCACAGTTCCACGCGGCGATACAACGCATCGCGCGGCGAATCATCCTCGGCGACATCGCAGCCGACGACACGCAGATATCGGCGCAACTGGTGACGCTGATGGCCAAAGCCAACCCACCCGGCAAGGGGGACACCAAGCTTTTCGCGACCTTCCTGACGTCGCTGGACCGCTACGTTCTCGCCGCGGAAGCTCACAGCCTGGTCGGGCAGTTTCACGCCGCGCCCGCCACCGACATCACTCATCCGACCCATCAGGTCATCCACTGGATGTTCGCGATGGGCGACACCCTTGCAATCAACCTCTGGCGTTGTTTGGCGGTGCTTGCCGCTCATCCCGCCGCCCTCGCCGAGGCGCAGCGGGAAGTCGACGAGAAGCAAAGCCGCGACTACCTTTTCGGCTGCCTCTCCGAGGCGATGCGCCTATGGCCCAGCACGCCGGCACTGGCGAGGACACTGACCCGGGCCACCGAATGGGGCGGCACGACAGTTCCGCAAGCGACACACGTCATGATCGTCAACAGCTTCAACCACCGCGACACCGACCGGTGGCCCGCGGCGGACCGATTCAATCCCAGCGCGTGGACCGAGGGACCGGCTGCCCACTCGTGGTCATTCAACTTCTTCAGTCACGGTCCGCAAGGTTGTCCCGGCGCCGACCTTGCGCTGCGACTCGGAGCCGTCGTGTTAACGGCGATACTCAGCGAGCGCACCCCGGCGGTGACCGGGAATCAACTCCACCCGAACAAACCGTTGCCTCTGACACTCGACGGCTCACGCCTCACCGTGCGACTGACACCTCGCCATTGACGTCCCGGCCGCCGGGTCACCACCGCGGACGCAAGTACGGCCGAGCTGGCGTTGATCAGTTCAGCGCTGCCGACCCACCAACAAGTGGGCACCCCGTGTGCCAGGGACCGACGCGGGTGCCGCTAGCACAGGGCGGCGGCCGAAAAACTTCCCCCCGCCACCAGCGCGATGACGAGCGCCGCGGTGTGCTGACCCATGGTCGCGGCGGCGACGACGCCCACGATCGAAGCGATGAAGACGGTGACGGTCAACAACGCGACGAGTAGTCGGTGCGAGTTCACTGCGGCGCCGGCACGAGGCGCGACGGCGACCTTGCTCGAACGAACCATGAATCTATGAAATCGCACCGGTGTGACGTACGCAACAACCGTAATAAGGTGTGTTCTATATCACACCATCAGGACTGCGTGGTGCTCGAGAAATTGAGGCTCATCCGGGCGGCCGCCAGCCCGTGACGCGAGCGCGGTCATACCATCAGCGGCCCGCCGAAGCCGGGGACGGCGCCGATCGGGATCAGCGCCAACCCGACGGCCAGGAACCTGAACGCTCGCAATGCTTTCAGTGAGAGGTCCTGGTCGATTTCCGGTCGGCGGGCGGCGAAGGGCAGGAACGCAACCCCGACGTCGAAGGCGACGATGGTCAGCCAACGCGTCCAGTCGTAACCGGTGAGGAAGACCGGAACGATCAACGCCAGCCCCACAAGCACCCAGGCGGCGCGCCCGCGTAGCGCCTCGGTGAAGGCTCGCACGGGAACGCCGGACACCGCGCTGACTCCCCACAACGTGACCGCGACCGCGGCGGCGCCGAACACGAAGGACATGGTGAGCCCGACGGGACCGATGTGGCCGACGCTGTGAATCGCGTCGACGATGCTGTGGTCGAAGCTCGGCAGGACGTTACGGCAGACCCAGTCGTGATAATCGGTCTGACGGGGCCGCCCATCGATGACGAAGCGCAACAACGTGCCGGGTGAGGTGACGGTGGCAAACGGGTTGGGCAGCGGGTGATGCGGCACCGCTGAACACAATTGGGCGG
This sequence comes from Mycobacterium sp. E2462, assembly GCF_001672685.1. Classification (NCBI taxonomy): domain Bacteria; kingdom Bacillati; phylum Actinomycetota; class Actinomycetes; order Mycobacteriales; family Mycobacteriaceae; genus Mycobacterium; species Mycobacterium sp. E2462. The sequence continues at coordinate 2,167 of NZ_LZKC01000331.1, read as the reverse complement.
CGACGTCGTGGCGGCCGAACACCGCCACGCCGGTCGCGGTGCCGGCACCTGGCAGGACCGCCAGTAGCACACCCCGGCCCGGGGCCGTCCGCAGCGGACCTCCGACGACGACGGTCACCAGCACGGCCCCGAGCGCGAACTGCAAACCCACCGCCTCGTGCACCAGAGTGAGCGCGGCTGTCGTGACGCCGTACGCGGCGCAGCATGCCGTTGCCGCGGCACCCGACCGTGCGAACGACAGCGCCGCTGCGAAGAAAGCCAGCGCGGCACCGCCAAACAGGTCCGGGCGTGCCGAATAGGCGGCGAAGGGAACGCCAAAGGGCAGCAAGGGGATCAGCAGCGCGATCAGCATCCGGCGTTCCGACCACGGGCGGCGGCCCAGCACCAGCCAAGCGAGTGTCACCAAGCCCGATAAGAAGGCGACCGTCGACAGCCACCTGAGACCGAGAGTGACCCCGAAATAGTGGCCCGGGATCAGCCCGGCGACTTCACCGGCGAGGCCCCGCCGCACAAAGCCGTGCGCGTAGTCGGCCGCGTAGTAGGACATCCAGTAGACGTCCAGTGGCACAACGGCGACGGCGCACCACAACACCGTCAACGACCAGGCAGCGATGCACCACGCTGCCCAGACATGCCGGCGTCGGCGCGTGCGGTCCGCCGGTGCGGGGCTCAGCCCCACCCTCAAGGCTGGCCCTCGTAGCCGCTGTCGGCGCGCAGGCCCAGGTCGGCAAGCGCTCCGCAGGCGAGCTCACGCGCGGCCGCCGCGGTGTTCTCGGCGCCCTCGTGGTAGGCGGCCACGGTGAGGAACCGCGCGTCGCCGACCTTGCCGGTGGCGCAGAACAACTGGCCGCCGGCCTCTTCGACCCGACGGCGGGTGGCGCCCTGCTCGACGAGCCGGATGGCGATCTCGGTGGCGTCCGCTCCGTCGATGCGGCCCACCGCCGTGTCGATGACGCCGAGATTGGAGCAGCCCACCGGCAATTGGTCAACTGACATCGCGATGTCCTCGGCGCGCCGGACCAGCCATCGCGGAGTGAACGGCACGAGCGGCAGGCCGGCGAGCATCGCGTTGGGCTGCTGCCGCAGCGCGCTCAACGCGCCCTTGAGGTCGGAGCGCACGCCGCCGAGCTCGGTGGCGACCGCGCGTGCGTCGACGGCCAGGGTGATCGAGGTCAACGCGTTGGCACGGTCGTCGTCGGCCGACGTGCGCTCACTCACCGGCAGCACGATGGTCGCGGTGTGTCCGTCGGCGAGCACCCGGCCCGCGCGATCGGCGAGGCGGGCCGCGAACGCGACGAAAAGCGCGTTGCTGCTTCCGTCCAGGCTGCGCGCACGCGCTTCCCAGGCCGCATTGTCGGTCTGCAGCGTGACCGCCGGCAGGGTGATCGCTACATCGTCAACGGCATTGTGCGCCAATGCCTTACGTGTCGACCGCGGGACCTTGGCAGGACTGGCGTTGAACACGATCACCAAGGTCGCCAGGAGCGCGCGGAGCACCGTCGGCAGGGACAGCAGGGCTTCGGCGAGATCCTCGGCCACCGCGCGCCACCTGGTCCGCGAGCCGGGCAGCGGGTAGCCGAGGTTGCGGCGCTCCTTCTTGACACCCTCGGTGATGGCCTGCACGAAGGCGAGCCCGTCGACGACGCAGTGCGAGGCGACCAGGGTCACCGCCGCGCCGCCGTCGTCGAACGGCAACACGCCCAGATGGAAGGCCGGGCCATGCTCGGGGTCGACGGGCACCTGCGCGCGCTGTTCGACCCACGCACCGAGCTCCCACCGGGGCCGGGCCGGCTCCACCGCGACGGGGGGCGGGCGGCCGCCGAGGACCCACCGATGCTGGCCGAACGGCAACGGCGACCGTTCGATCCGCCGCCCAAGTAGGCCGGCACTCAGATGGTCGGTGAAGGCTCGCAATTCGTCGACGTTGACGTCGCGGTCGTAGAGCCACGTGCATTGCGCCGCGCTGGTCGTGGTGTTCGCGCCCGCGGCCATCCGCGGTTATCGCGCCGCGGCCGAAGCGGGGTGCTAGTGGGACGGCTCGGGCTGCTGGACCAGGCTGCTTTCCTGCGGCTGCGCGCCACCGGTCAGGGCAGCGCGGCGCAATGCACGTGGCTCTACGACCGCGACGTCAACGTCGACGAATTGCGAGCCTTCACAGACCATCTGA
>NZ_LZKC01000330.1:0-732 GCF_001672685.1 Mycobacterium sp. E2462 | reverse complement strand
GCGGAGTTCTCCAAGATCCTGTTGCTGATCTTCTTCTCCGCGGGCTGGATTGAGAAGCCGGGGAAGCGAATCCAGATCTTGGCGCCGTTCTGCTCGGACAGCGCCGCCGGCAGCAGGGCGGGAATCGACAGGAATAGCAGCCCCGTGATCCCGCAGATGTAGCCATAGCGGGCCAGTTGCCGGTGGTCTTTCAAGAAGGTGACCACCAGGGCGAAGGTGACGACGCCGATCAGGGTCCACAGCATCTGTTGGGTCGCGCTGGGGTGATGCCGGCCGCTGAACTGGTTGTTGACCAGATCCAGCCGGTGAATCATCACCAGCCCAAGTCCGTTGAGCAGCGCGACAATTGGCAACAGCAGCGGGTCGGTGTAGGGCGCGAAACGCCGGATGGCGACGTGCGCCGACCCGAAAGCGAGCAAGAACGCCAGCCCATAGCTGGTCACGTTCCAGCTCAGGCCGCGGTCCTGGTTGGCCTCCACGATGAGCAACGCCGCGACGGTGATCAGCGCGGCGAAGAACAGCAGCGCCAGCTCGGCGTTGCGCCGGGTGGGCAAGGGAGGCGTGACCGCGACCGGCGGCTGGACTTGGGTGGTCATGCCACCGTCCGGCAGTCGGTACCCGGTTGAAGCGGGGGCGCGGGAAGCGCGGTCACCGTCTGCGAAGTGGTCGTCGGACCGGCCGGTGCGGGGGCCGCCGGGCTGGGGAGCGCAGAGGCGCTGGGCGGCGGAGCGG
>NZ_LZKC01000329.1:0-33538 GCF_001672685.1 Mycobacterium sp. E2462 | reverse complement strand
GGCACCAGGGCGAACAGCAACAGCGCCGGGCGTTGAAAGCCGTACAGCGGCAGCGGGCCGATACCGGGAAGCGACACGTGGCCCACCCTTCCTGTCCAGGACGGACCCGTCAAACGCGGCTCACTCGCGGCGCAGGCGCCCGTCGACGAACTGTTCCAGCTTCTCCCACTCCCGCACTGCGGCCGCGTACGGCGGCGACGGTTTGTCGGCCGCGTCGGGCTCGAGCACGTAGGCCACCAGCTTGCCCAGCGGGCGCCCGGCGTCGAGCGCCTTGTCGACCGTCGCCTCCTCGGAGTAGTCACCGATGTCGCGGAGCAGCTCGACGGCCAGGTCCAGCTGCTCGCGGTCGACGGCGTCGGGGCCGTCGGCGAGGTCGTCGGCCAGCCCGCTGAGCACGTAGATGTTGTCGTCGGTGACCTCCACCGACAGTGAGCCGTCGGTGGCCGCGGTGCGGATGTCGTCGTAGGTGCTCAGGTCCGCCAGGTCGTGGTCGTGCTCGTCGGCCAGGTACCGCGCCAGCGCCCGTTCGGAGGTGAACACGCTGATGCGCCCGTTGCGGCCCAGGAAGATCGGCTGGTCGTCGAGGTAGCAGCGCAGCGTGTAGAAGGTGCCCGAGCTGGTCATGATCCGGACCGGGTCGATGCCCACCTGCAGCCAGAAGTCCTTGTCGCTGCCCAGCACCACGGTGTCACCGGCGGCGCGCTCCTCGGCCGGCTCGTCGTCGGCCTCACCCGCGGGCTTCTCGGCCTCGTCGTCGTCGGCCGCCGCCTCCGCGGCCTCGGCGTCCGCGGCCGCCTCGGTGTCGGTGTCGGATTCGGTGTCGGGCTCGGGGCGCTCCTCGGCGAGCTCCTCGGCGGCCTTCTCCGACTCGGCGGCGTCGACGTCGGGGGTGGTAATGATCTCCTCGATCGCGCCCAGCACGTCGTCCCAGCTGCGGCCGATCACCTCGGCGATCGCGTTCCAGCGCTTGAGGCCGGCCTTGCCGGCGAAGTGGTCGACGCCGCCGGACACCGTGCCCAGGCTGGGGTTGCCGTTGAAGAACTTCGACACCGCCGCCAGCTCGCACACCGACCCGATGGACGACACGATCGCCAACGCGCCCGCCAGGGCGTTCACCGACTCCTCGGTCGGCTTCTCCGAGACCAGCTCCTCGACCGCGACCAGGTCGAACTGTTGATCCGCGGCGGGTTCCAGCGCGTGCGCGTGCGCCGCGGTCAGGTCTTGCCACGCCGGGTGGTCGAGCAGGTCGTTGTCCGAGTCGGTGCGCACGAACGCGACCAGGTCGGCGACGGATTCGAAGGCGAACAGGTCCTCGTCCTTACCCAGGAATGCCTCCCACTCGTCGCCGGAGTCGCGCCAGCGGGGCGCCCACACCGTGTAGCGGTCACCGTCGGACAGGCTCAGGCGGATGGGCACGAGGTCAGCAGCCATGCGGCACACAATAGCGACGACCCCGCGGCCGACTAGCCCCAGATGTCGGTGATCGGGGCCGCGCCCGCCGCGTACCCGGTCTTGGGCAGGCCGTACATCTGCTCCAGCGTCGACAGGACGTTGTAGTGGTTGATCTGCTCGGGGTAGCTGCCGGGACGGACGTGGGCGCCGTAGAACACGGTCGGGATCTGGTTGCGGCTGGAGTTGTCGTCCTCGTCGAAGGTGACGATCAGCAGGCTGTTGTTGGCGACGGCCCATTTGGCGTAGCCCGACAGCTGCTGGTTCAGCCAGGTGTCAGCCTGGGTGATCGAGCCGTCGTGCATGTTGTCGTCGTTGTTGGGAATGACGAACGACACCGTGGGCAGGGCGGCGTAGTTGTTGGCCGGGAACGCCGAGAAGGGCAGCGAGTTCGCCGGCGGGACGTTGGCGAAGTTGACCCAGGGCACGTGCTTGCGCGCGTACTTGCCGGCGCTGCACACGGGCGAGCCGACGGCGGGCAGGCCCTCGGCGAACCCGGCAAAGGTGTAGCCCGCGGCCAGCAGCTCCGACCCCAGGTTGGGCGCGGCGCCGGCGTTGACGGGGCAGGTGTCCCGGGTGACCCCGAAGGTGTTCCCGGCGAACAGGGCGAGGTAATTCGGTTCGCTGGGATGGGTTTCGGCGTAGGACTGGGTCATGTTGGCGCCGCCGGCCGCCAGCGCGGTGATGAAGGGCGCCGCCTTGTTGCCGACGATGTGCCCCTCGGAGTGGTTCTCCTCCACGACGATCACCACGTGCGAGGGCTGCGGAACCGCCTCGGCGGCGTGGGCCACGCGCGTCGTGACCGGGCCGGTCGCGAGCGCCAGCACCGTGACGGCGCCGAGGGCCCGCAACGCCCGAGAGGCCCTGGCCGTCAATCGAGTTCGCGCGTCATCTCGGCTGGGCACGGGCCAGAGCTTAGGGCCGCGCCGGGGCGTCGGCGGGGCCGACGCGGGTGGCGTCCGCGGGGCGTTAACGAATCGCGGCCGGTTCGTTATATACAGTGAAATTCCATGGAAGTCCGCGTCGTCGATCACCCGTTGGCGGCCGCGTCGCTGACCACGATGCGCGACGAGCGCACCGACGACGCCGGATTCCGCGCCGCGCTGCGCGACGTCGCCACGATGCTGGTCTACGAGGCCACCCGCGACGCGGCCCGGGAGACGTTCCGGATCCGCACCCCGGTGGCCGAGGCGCTCGGCGTGCGGCTGGCCAGGCCGCCGCTGCTGGTGCCGGTGCTGCGCGCCGGGCTGGGCATGGTCGATGCCGCGCTCGCGTTATTGCCCAATGCCCGCGTGGGTTTCGTCGGTGTCGCGCGCGACGAGGACACCCACGAGGCGACCGGCTACCTCGAGACGCTGCCCGCGGAACTGGCGGGGCTGCCGGTGCTGGTTCTCGACCCGATGCTGGCCACCGGCGGGTCCATGCGGCACACCGTCGGCCTACTGCGCGAGCGCGGGGCCGACGACATCACCGTGCTGTGCGCGGTCGCCGCGCCGGAAGGCATTGCCGCGCTTGAGACATGCGCACCGACCGCGCGCCTGTACACGGTGGCCGTCGATGACGGGCTCAACGACGTCGCCTACATCGTGCCGGGGCTGGGCGACGCGGGCGACCGCCAATACGGGCCGCGCTAGCTACCAGTTGCGCACCGCGGCGAGCACGTCGTCGCGCAGGGCGCGGGCCCGGGCCCGCGCGGCCGCCAGGTCGCCGGCCATCGGGCAGCGAATTTCGATGTAGCACTTCAGTTTTGGCTCGGTTCCCGACGGGCGTACCACCACCCGCGCCGACGCGTCGTCGGCGCGGCCGGTGAAGATCAGCGTGTCGCCGAGGTCGGCGGTGGTGGCGGGAAGTCCGGCCAGCCGTCGCGGCGGGTCGGCGCGCAACCGGTCCAGCAGCCGCGCCGCCTCGGCCGGGTCGGCGACCCGCCGCGACACCGCGGCGACGTCATGCACGCCGTAGCGGCGGGCCAGCTCGTCGAGGGCTCCAGGCACCGTGTCGCCGCGCTCCTTCAGCGCGGCCACCAGGTCGCACACCAGCACCCCGGCGCTGATGCCGTCCTTGTCGCGCACGGCGTCCGGGTCGGCGCAGTGCCCGATCGCCTCCTCGTAGGCGTAGACCAGCCTGCCGCCGGGCACCGACGCGTCGGCGCGGGCCAGCCATTTGAACCCGGTGCGGGTCTCGACGTGCGTCGCGCCGCGCCGCGCGGCGATGGCCGCCAGCATCCGCGACGACACCACGGTGCTGGCCACCACGGCGCCGGGCCGCGCCGTGGCGAGCAGGTAATCGCCGAGCAGCCAACCGGTTTCGTCGCCCGAGAGCATGCGCCAGCCCCCGGCGTCCGGGACGCCGACTGCGCATCGGTCGGCGTCGGGATCCAGAGCGATCGCGACGTCGGCGCCGACGTCGGCCGCCAGGGTCAACAGCGCGTCGGTGGCGCCGGGCTCCTCGGGGTTGGGGAACGCGACGGTGGGGAAGTCGGGGTCGGGCGCGAACTGGGCGCCCACGGTGTGCACCTGGGTGAAGCCGGCCCGCTGTAGCGTCTCGACGGCCACCGCGCCGCCCACGCCGTGCAGCGGGGTCAGCGCCACCCGCACCGAGCCGGTGCCGTGGCGCAGGCCGGCCGCGCGCTCGACGTAGCGGTCGAAAAGGTCGGTGCGCGCAGGTGACACCGGCGTGCGCGGGATGCGGTCGGCGAAAGGCGCTGTGCCGATGGCGTTTTCGATGTCCCGATCGGTGGGGGAGATGATCTGGATGCCGCCGTCGGCGTACACCTTGTAGCCGTTGTCGCCCGGCGGGTTGTGCGAGGCCGTGATCTGGATCCCCGCGGCCGCGCCGGTGTGCCGGACCGCGAACGCCAGCACCGGCGTCGGCGTCGCCCCCGGCAGCGGGAGCACCGAAAAGCCCTGGGCGGCAAGCACTTCGGCGGTCGTCGTGGCGAACGCCGCGGAGCCGTGCCGGGCGTCGCGACCCACCACCACCGAGGAGCCGCCCAGGCCGCGGCGCTTGAGCACCTGAGCCACCGCCCAGGTCGCGCGCGACACCACCGCGACGTTCATGGCGTCCGGCCCGCCGCGCACCGGGCCGCGCAGACCCGCGGTGCCGAAGGTGAGCGGGCGGGCGAACCGCGCGGCGAGCTCGTCGGCGTCGCAGGCCGCCAGCTCGGCCGCCGTGGCGGGATCCGGGTCGTGCGCGATCCACTCCTCGGGCGTCATGGCCGCGCTCTAGATGCGCCCGACGATGTCGGCGAGCAGGGCACCCATCCGGGCCGCCGAGGCGGCGCCGGCGGCCAGCACCTCGGCGTGGCTCAGGGGCGCGCCGCTGATGCCGGCGGCCAGGTTGGTGACCAACGACACCCCCAGGACCTCGGCGCCGGCGGCCCGGGCCGCGATGGTCTCGTGCACCGTGGACATGCCGACCAGGTCGGCGCCCAGCGTCCGCAGCATCCGGATCTCGGCGGGCGTCTCGTAGTGCGGGCCGGGCAGCCCCGCGTAGACGCCCTCGGGCAGCGCGGGGTCGGCCCGCCGCGCGAGGGCGCGCAACCGCGGCGAATACGCGTCGGTCAGGTCCACAAAGTGCGGCCCGACCAGTGGCGAGCGCGCCGTCAGGTTGAGGTGGTCGCTGATCAGGACCGGCGCGCCGATCGCCAGGTCCGGTCGCAACCCCCCGGCCGCGTTGGTGAGCACCACGACGCGGGCCCCCGCCGCGCAGGCCGCGCGGACCGGGTGCACGACGTGGCGCAGATCGTGGCCCTCGTAGGCGTGCACCCGCCCCACCAGGACCAGCACCCGGTGGTCGCCGACGCGCATCGACATCAGCTGCCCGGTGTGCCCGACGGCCGTCGGCGGGGTGAAGCCGGGGACGTCGGCCTGGGGTAGGACGGCGGTGGGGGAGCCGAGCGCGGCCGCCGCCGGCGACCAACCCGAACCCAGCACGACGGCCACGTCGTGACGCGCGACACCGGTGCGCTCGGCGATGACCCGCGCGGCCCGCCGCGCCAGCTCGTCGGGGTCGGGCGGGGGGTCGGCCACAGTGGGGGAGCTTAGTCCGGTGACGGGACGACCGATGCTGGTCGGCGGGGCTCGTGGTGCGAAGCTGTCCCCGCGGTATGTGAGGATCTCCGGCATGGGTTGTCGTAGTCGGCCGGTCGTCGGCCTCGCTGTCAGTGCCGCTGTCGCCGTAGCGGTGTCGGTGGTCGCGCTCATCGGTGGCGCGCCGCGGGCACGGGCCGACTGTCCCGACGTCCAGCTGATCTTCGCGCGCGGCACGGCCGAACCGCCGGGCCTGGGCGCCACCGGGGACGCGCTGTTCGCCGCCATGCAATCCGCCCTGGGCGGCCGCAGCGTCGACAACTACCCGGTGAACTATCCCGCCAGCTACAACTTCCTGCAGACGGCCGACGGCGCCAACGACGCCCGCGACCACATCGCGCAGATGGTCGATCAGTGCCCGTCGACGCGGCTCGTCCTCGGCGGCTTCTCGCAGGGCGCCGCCGCGGTCTCGATGCTTGCGGGGGTCCCCCCGCTGGGCAACACCATCGGTGAGTTCGGGTCCGCCCCCGCGCTGGACCCCGCCCTGGCCGGCAAGATCAGGGCGGTCGCGGTGTTCGGCAACCCCGGCAACCGGTTCAACACGCCGCTGTCGACGACGGGCGCCTTCGCCGGCCGGGCCATCGACCTGTGCAGCCCAGGCGACCCGGTCTGCGTCGTCGGCGGACGCGACCGGGATGCGCACCACGACTACGACGAGCCGCCCTACCCGGGCCAGGCGGCGGGATTCATCGCCGGGCAGCTCTGACCCCGGGGGCCCCGGGCCGCTCAGGTCGCGGTGCGATACTGCGAAGATGCCCACCGCCCCGTTAGCGAGCCCACTCGACAGCGTCGAGGACCTGGTGCGGCGACGCGGTGCCGATCTGGTCGAGTTGTCGCACGCGATCCACGCCGAGCCCGAGCTCGCGTTCCACGAGCACCGCAGCTGCGCCAAGGCGCAGGCGTTGGTCGCCGAGCGCGGCTTCGAGATCACCTCCGCCGCCGGCGGTTTGGACACCGCGTTTCGCGCCGACTTCGGCGACGGCCCGCTGACCGTCGGGGTCTGCGCCGAGTACGACGCGCTGCCCGAGATCGGCCACGCCTGCGGCCACAACATCATCGCGGCGTCGGCGGTGGGCGCCGCCCTGGCACTGGCCGAGGTGGCCGGCGACCTGGGCCTGCGGGTGGTGCTGCTGGGCACGCCCGCCGAGGAGTCCGGCGGTGGCAAGGAGCTGCTGCTGCGGGCCGGGGTGTTCGACGACGTCGCGGTCGCCGTCATGGTGCACCCGGGACCCGCCGACATCGCCGCGGCGCGGTCGCTCGCGTTGTCCGAGGCCGTCGTGCACTACCGCGGCCAGGAATCGCACGCCGCCGTGGCGCCGCACCTGGGCATCAACGCCGCCGACGCCGTGACCGTCGCGCAGGTGGCCGTCGGGCTGCTGCGCCAGCAGCTGGCGCCGGGCCAGCTGGTGCACGGCATCGTCACCGACGGCGGGCAGGCGGTCAACGTCATCCCCGGCCGCGCGGCGCTGCAATACGCGATGCGGGCCCTGGAATCCGATTCGCTGCGCCAGCTCGAGGGCAGGATGTACGCCTGCTTCGCCGCGGGCGCGCTGGCCGCCGGGTGCGAATACGACATCGACGCGCCGGCACCGCCGTACGCCGAGCTGCGGCCCGACGCCTGGCTGGCCGAGACCTTCCGCGCGGAGATGTGCCGCCTCGGGCGGCAGCCCGTGGCCCGCGACATCGAGGAGGCGCTGCCCATGGGCAGCACCGACATGGGCAACGTGACGCACGTGCTGCCCGGCATCCACCCGGTGATCGGGGTGGACGCGGGCGGCGCGACAGTGCATCAGCGCGCCTTCGCCGCCGCGGCGGCCGGCCCCAGCGCCGACCGCGCGGTCCTCGACGGCGCGATCATGCTGGCGCGCACCGTCGTGCAGCTGGCGCAGACGCCCGACGAACGCGACCGGGTCCTGGCCGGGCGGGAGCGCCGACGGAGCGGGGCGCGGGCATGAGCCTCGCCGACGCCGCCCAGGCGTGGCTGGCGGCGCATGCCGACGAGCTGGTCGAATGGCGCCGGCACATCCACCGCCACCCGGAGTTGGGCCGCCAGGAGTACGCCACCACCCAGTTCGTCGGGGAGCGGCTGGCCGACGCGGGCCTCAACCCCAAGGTGTTGCCCGGCGGCACCGGCCTGGTCTGCGACCTGGGCCCCGACCGCGAGCCGCGGATCGCGCTGCGCGCCGACATGGACGCGCTGCCCATGGCGGAGCTCACCGGCGCGCCGTACAGCTCCACCGTCGCCGGCGTCGCGCACGCGTGCGGCCACGACGCCCACACCGCGATCCTGCTCGGCACGGCGCTGACCCTGGCGTCGGTGCCCGAGCTGCCGGTGGGGGTGCGGCTGATCTTTCAAGCCGCCGAGGAGCTGATGCCGGGCGGGGCGATCGACGCCATCGCGGCCGGTGCGATCAGCGGGGTGTCACGCATCTTCGCGCTGCACTGCGACCCGCGGCTGGAGGTGGGCAAGGTCGCCGTCCGGCACGGCCCCATCACCTCGGCGGCCGATCAGATGGAGATCACGCTCTATTCGCCCGGCGGGCACACGTCGCGCCCGCACCTGACCGCCGACCTGGTGTACGGCCTGGGCACGCTGATCACGGGGCTGCCTGGCGTGTTGTCGCGGCGCATCGACCCCCGCAACGGCACCGTGCTGGTGTGGGGCGCGGTCAACGCCGGGGTGGCCGCCAACGCCATCCCGCAGACCGGAGTGCTGGCCGGCACGGTGCGCACCGCGAGCCGCCAGACCTGGGTGGGGCTGGAACAGATCATCCGCGAGACGGTGTCCGCGCTGCTGGCGCCGCTGGCCATCGAGCACACCCTGCAGTACCGGCGCGGCGTTCCGCCCGTGGTCAACGAGGACGTCTCGACGCGCATCCTCACCCACGCGATCGAAAGCATCGGGCCCGACGCGCTCGCGGACACCCGTCAGTCCGGCGGAGGCGAGGACTTCTCCTGGTACCTCGAGGACGTCCCCGGCGCGATGGCCAGGCTGGGCGTGTGGCCCGGGCAGGGCCCGCAGCTGGACCTGCACCAGCCGACGTTCGACCTCGACGAGCGGGCGCTGGCGATCGGGGTGCGCGTGCTGGTCAACATCGTCGAGCAGGCCGCCGCGGTCGACGCCTCTTAGACGCCGGCCCGGGCGACGTGCGCGGCGAGACGCGCGTAGACACCGCGTGTGACGTCGGTGGCGTCGCTCATGATGTTGTAGCCGTGGTCGACGCCGGGCACCTCGTAGTACTCGACCAGCGCGCCGGCGGCCTCGAGCTTGTCGGCGTAGGCGCGGCCTTCGGCGCGCAGCCGGTCGTGTTCGGCCGTCACCACCACCGCGGGGGCGATGCCGGCGATGCCCTCGGCGTTGTCGCCCCACGCCGGGGACGCCAGGCGGTCGCGCCGCTGTGCCCGGTCGGGGATGTAGGCGGTGTCGAAGACCTCGCCCATCCACGGTTTCAGGATGGCCCGGCGACCGACGCTCGACGCCTTCGCGCGGGTGGGCGTCACCAGGTCCAGGGGCGGGTAGTGCAGCACCTGCAGGGCGATGCGCGGGCCGTCGTTCTCCAGGGCCAGCCGCGCCGCCGCGGCGCTGAGGTTGCCGCCGGCGCTCTGGCCGCCGACGCACAGCCGGCCGCCGTCCCAGTCGCGGTCTACCGCGGACGCCCAGCACACGACGTCATACACCTGCAGCGGCGCCGCCGGGAAGCGGTGCCCGGGAGCGAGCACGTAGTCCGGGTTGAGCACCGCGACACCGGCGTTGGCGGCCAAAAACCGGCACCACGGATCGTCCTGCTCGGGGTGCCCGATGACGAACCCGCCGCCGTGCACGTTGACATAGATCGCCGGGCGCGTCGCGGCCCCGGGCGGGTGGTAGACCGTCGCGGCGACGGGGCCGTACCGGGTAGGGATGCTCACCCGCGACGTGCGCCCCGCCACCTCGGGGAAGCGCACGCCGTCCCTGGGCCAGGGCCGGACCGCGGCGGCGAACGCGCGCGCCACCACATCGGCGACCACGGGTATCGAAAGCAACGACAACGGCGAACCTAGGCGCTGGTGCCCGGGCCGATGTTGCGGGCCGGCCGGGTGCGCAGGTCGTGGACGTAATCGGCTGGCGCACCGGCAATTTCGGCCGCGTCGGCCATGACTCCCAGGTAGCGGGCCGAGGGCAGGCCGCCCTCCCACGCGTCGAGCACGTAGAGCCACGCCAGCACGGGATCGGTGTCGGTGTCGGAGGAGATGCGCTCCACGCGGCACCGAATCTTCTTGTGCACGCCGAACTCCGAGCCCTCCCAGCGGTCCAGGTTGTTCTCGTCGGCCGGGGTCATGTCGTAGAGCACGACGAACACCTTGGAATCGGGATCCTCGACGACGGAGGCCAGCGCGCCCTCCCAACCGATGTCCTCGCCGCCGAACGTCAACCGCCACCCGTGCAACCAGCCGGTTCCGGTCATCGGCGAGTGGGGTGCGCGTTTCTGCATCTGCTCGGGATCCATGTTCGACCCGTAGGCGGCGTAGAGCGGCACGGGAGAATCTTAGACGTCACACGCCGACGCGGCGCACAGCCGCAACGTTCGTTAGGTTGTGTGACGTGGCGACCCGCATTGTGATCATCGGGGGAGGGCCGGCCGGCTACGAGGCGGCGCTCACTGCGGCGGCGCGCGACGCCCATGTCACCGTCATCGACTCCAACGGCATCGGCGGCGCCGCGGTGCTGTATGACGTGGTGCCGTCGAAGGCGTTCATCGCCTCGACCGGGGTCCGCACCGAGTTGCGGCGTGGACCGCAGCTGGGCTTCGACGTCGACATCGAAGCCGCCAAGATTTCGCTGCCCGACATCCACCAGCGTGTCAAGCGGCTCGCCGCCGAGCAGTCCGCTGACGTCAAGGCGCAACTGATCAGTGCGGGCGTCGACGTGGTTCAGGGCAAGGGCGAGCTGGTCGACACCGCCCCCGGGCTCGCCACCCATCGGGTGCAGGCCACCGCGCCGGACGGCGCCACCAGCACGTATGAGGCCGACGTGGTGCTGATCGCCACCGGCGCCAGCCCCCGCGAGCTGCCGACCGCGCGGCCCGACGGCGAGCGCATCCTGACGTGGCGTCAGCTCTACGACCTCGATGCGCTGCCGGACCACCTGATCGTGGTCGGCTCGGGCGTGACCGGCGCCGAATTCGTGCACGCCTACACCGAACTGGGTGTCGACGTGACGGTCGTCGCCAGCCGCGACCAGATCCTGCCGTACGAGGACGCCGACGCCGCCGAGGTGCTCGAGCGGATCTTCGCCGAACGCGGCGTGAAGCTCGTCAAGAACGCCCGCGCCGACTCGGTGACCCGCACCGGATCCGGGGTGCTGGTCAAGCTCGCCGACGGCCGGACCGTCGAGGGCAGCCACGCGTTGATGACGATCGGCTCGGTGCCCAACACCGGCCAGTTGGGGCTGGACCGGGTCGGCATCGAGCTGGGGCCGGGTAACTACCTGAAGGTGGACCGGGTGTCGCGGACCAAGGTGTCCAACATTTATGCCGCCGGCGACTGCACGGGCTTGCTGCCGCTGGCCTCGGTCGCCGCGATGCAGGGCCGGATCGCGATGTGGCACGCGCTCGGTGAGGCCGTCACCCCTATCCGGTTGCGCACCGTCGCCGCCGCGGTGTTCACCCGCCCGGAGCTGGCCGCGGTGGGCGTCCCGCAGTCGGCGATCGACGACGGGACGGTGCAGGCCCGGACGATCATGTTGCCGCTGCGCACCAACGCCCGCGCCAAGATGTCCGGACTGCAGCACGGGTTCGTGAAGCTGTTCTGCCGCCCCGCGACCGGTGTGGTCATCGGCGGCGTGGTGGTCGCCCCGATCGCCTCGGAGCTGATCCTGCCGATCGCGATGGCCGTGCAGACCCGGCTGACCGTCAACCACCTGGCCCAGACGCTGGCCGTCTACCCCTCGCTGTCCGGCTCGATCACCGAGGCCGCGCGGCGGTTGATGGCCCACGACGATCTGGACTGAAGCCCTCGACGATCTCGACTAGCCTTGGTCAGCGACACCGTCCTACTGGCGAGTAACTACCCGGTGAGGAGTCCGCTACCGTGACCGATCCCCTCAACGCGCCCAGCCAGCGCAGCTCGCCGGCGTCCATGCTGGGACCGCGGCAGCGCGAGGCGGCCTGGCAGCGCCTCGGCAGCGAACAGTTCGACGTGGTGGTCATCGGCGGCGGCGTGGTGGGTTCGGGCTGCGCGCTCGACGCAGCGACCCGGGGGCTCAAGGTGGCGCTCGTCGAGGCCCGCGACTTCGCCTCCGGCACGTCGAGCCGCTCGTCGAAGATGTTCCACGGCGGCCTGCGCTACCTCGAGCAGCTGGAGTTCGGCCTGGTCCGCGAGGCGCTGTACGAGCGGGAGCTGTCGCTAACCACGCTGGCGCCGCACCTGGTCAAGCCCATGCCGTTCCTCTTCCCGCTGACCAACCGCGTCTGGGAGCGCCCCTACATCGCCGCCGGCATCTTCCTCTACGACCGGCTCGGCGGCGCCAAATCCGTCCCCGCGCAGAAACACCTCACCCGGGCGGGCGCGTTGCGGCTGAGCCCCGGACTCAAGCGCAGCTCGCTGGTCGGGGGCATCCGCTACTACGACACCGTCGTCGACGACGCCCGGCACACCCTGACCGTCGCGCGCACCGCCGCGCACTACGGGGCGGTGGTGCGGTCCTCCACGCAAGTGGTGGCGTTGCTGCGCGAGGGCGACCGGGTGACCGGGGTGCGGGTCCGCGACTCCGAGGACGGCGCAGTCACCGAGGTCCGCGGCCACGTCGTGGTCAACGCCACCGGCGTGTGGACCGACGAGATCCAGGCGCTGTCCAAACAGCGCGGCCGCTTTCAGGTCCGCGCCTCCAAGGGGGTGCACGTGGTGGTGCCGCGCGACCGGATCGTCAGCGACGTCGCGATCATCCTGCGCACCGAGAAGTCGGTGATGTTCGTCATCCCGTGGGGCAGCCACTGGATCATCGGGACCACGGACACCGACTGGAACCTCGACCTGGCGCACCCCGCGGCCACCAAGGCCGACATCGACTACATCCTCGGCACGGTCAACACCGTGCTGGCCACCCCGCTCAGCCACGCCGACATCGACGGGGTGTACGCCGGGCTGCGTCCGCTGCTGGCGGGGGAAAGCGAGGAGACCTCCAAGCTGTCCCGCGAGCACGCGGTGGCGGTCCCGGCGCCGGGTCTGGTGGCGATCGCCGGCGGCAAATACACCACGTACCGGGTGATGGCCGCCGACGCCATCGACGCCGCCGTGCAGTTCGTGCCGGCGCGGGTGGCGCCGTCGATCACCGAGAAGGTCAGCCTGCTTGGCGCCGACGGCTACTTCGCGCTGGTCAACCAGGCCGAACACGTCGCGGCGCTGCAGGGCCTGCATCCCTACCGGGTGCGGCATCTGCTGGACCGGTACGGCTCGCTGATCGGCGAGGTGCTGGGGCTCGCGGCCGGCGACGCCGACCTGCTGAGCCCCATCAAGGAGGCCCCGGGCTACCTGAAGGTGGAGGCCCGCTACGCCGCCACCGCCGAGGGCGCCCTGCACCTGGAGGACGTCCTGGCGCGCCGGACCCGCATCGCCATCGAGTACTCGCACCGGGGGGTGGACTGCGCGCGCGAGGTGGCCGACGTCATCGCGCCGGCGCTGGGTTGGAGCGCCGCGGCCGTCGAGCGCGAGGTGGCGAACTACACCGCGCGGGTGGAGGCCGAAATCCTGTCGCAGGCCCAGCCCGACGACGTGTCGGCCGACGAGTTGCGCGCCAGCGCCCCCGAGGCGCGCGCCGAGATCCTCGAGCCGGTGCCGTTAACGTGAGCCCGGTGTGAGACCCGCTCCGCTGCCCGTGCGCGACGGCCTGGGCCCCGCGCGGGTGCGGCTGCGCGGCGGCCCGGTGCTGGCCGAACTCACCGCCCGATTCGGGGTGGCCGCCCGGGACAAGGTGCTCGCGGGCGAGGTGGTCGACGCCGACGGGACGCCGGTCGACGCCGCGACGGCGCTGCCCGCCGGGGCCGTCGTCTTCCTGTATCGGGAGCTGCCCGACGAGGCGCCGGTGCCCTTCGACGTGCCGTTGCTGCACGTCAACGACGACATCGTCGTCGTCGACAAGCCGCACTTCCTGGCCACCATGCCGCGGGGTCGGCACGTCGCGCAGACGGCGCTGGTGCGGCTGCGCCGGGAGCTGGACCTGCCGGAGCTGAGCCCGGCGCACCGCCTGGACCGGTTGACGGCAGGGGTCCTGTTGTTCACCGCGCGGCGCGCGGTGCGGGGCGCCTACCAGACGCTGTTCGCCCGGAGGTTGGTGCGCAAGACCTATCTGGCGCGCGCGGCCGTCGATCCCGCGGTGGCCTTGCCGCGGGTGGTGCGCAGCCGGATCGTCAAGCGCAGGGGCGTGTTGCAGGCCAAGTGCGAGCCGGGGCCGGCGAACGCCGAGACGCTCGTGGAGCTGGTCCGCCCGGACGGCCTGTACCGGTTGACGCCGCGGACAGGGCGCACCCATCAGCTTCGGCTGCACATGGCGTCGCTGGGCCTGCCGATCGCGGGGGACCCGCTGTACCCGCGCGTTCTCGATGTCGCGGCCGACGACTTCAGCACGCCGCTGCAGCTGCTGGCCCAGCGCCTGGCCTTCGACGACCCGCTGACGGGGCGACCGCGCGAGTTCGTCAGCCGGCGAGAGTTGTCATAGCGCACAGGCATAATAGAACGCATGTTCGAAGAAGTGCACGAGCGGTTCGACGAGATGGTCGAGCGCCTGTGCCCGTCGGCGACTGAGGAGTCCACCGCGCTGCTCGACCAGGCGTGCGCCGCGGGGCGTGCGGAGAACCGGGCGGCGGCCGCGCAGCTGGCGGTTGATCGGGCGGTTGTTTCGGTATCGGTTGGCGCGGTGCGCGGACACCGAGGACTGGGCGGTGGACACCGAGGCGGCGGTGGCCGCCGGCGTGGCCGCGGCGTTGCGGATCAGCCCCGGCCTGGCGGCGAGCAAGGTGCGCTACGCCCGCGCGATGCGGGAACGATTGCCCGGCGTGGCCGCGGTGTTCCTGGCCGGGGACATCGACTGCTTGACGTTTCAGACGGTGGTGTTTCGCACCGATCTGATCACCGGTGCCGAGGTATTGGCGGTGGTGGACGCGCAGCTGGCCGCGAGGGTGGGGCGCTGGCCGTCGCTGACGCGGGGGCGGTTGGCGGCGGCGGTGGACAAGGTCGTTGCGCACGCCGATGCGGACGCGGTGCGCCGCCGCCGCGAGCGCGCGGCGGGCCGCGAGATCTGGATCGGTGACATGGGCGATGGGCTGGCCCGCATCGAGGGCAGCTTGTTCGGCCCGGATGCGCGTGCGCTGGATCAGCGCTTGGACGCGTTGGCGGCCACGGTGTGCCCGCACGACCCGCGCACGGCCGTCCAGCGCCGCGCCGATGCGCTGGGGGCGCTGGCCGCCGGGGCGGATCGGTTGGGGTGCCGGTGCGGGCGCGCGGACTGCGCGGCGGGCGACCGGCCCGCGCCCGGTCCGGTGGTCATTCACGTGATCGCCCACGGGGGGGCGTTGTCCGGGGCGGGCGCGCCGGGCGTGCAGATCGGCGGCGGTGGGCTGTTGACGCCTGAGCTGCTGGCGGAGCTGGCCGCGTCGGCCAAGCGGGTGCCGCTGGTGCATCCCGCCGATGCGCGGGCGGAGCCGGGCTACTCTCCCTCCAAGGCGCTGAGTGACTACGTGCGCTGCCGGGACCTGACGTGCCGGGCGCCCGGGTGCGATCGCCCGGCCACCGAGTGCGACATCGACCACACGATCCCTTACGCCCGCGGCGGTGCCACCCACGCGTCGAACCTGAAAGTGCTGTGCCGCCAACACCATCTGCTCAAGACCTTTTGGGGCTGGCGCGACCGGCAGCTGCCCGACGGCACGGTCATCTGGACCCTGCCCGGCGCCCGCACCTACGTCACCACCCCCGGCAGCGCCATGCTGTTCCCCGAGCTGTGCGCCCGCACCGCGGACCTTCCCGCGCCCCGTGCCACCGGCGAGGACCGCTGCGCGCCGCGCGGCGCGATGATGCCCCGACGCCGCCGCACCCGCGCTCAGAACCGCGCGCTGCGCGTCGCCACCGAACGCCGCCGCAACCATCACGCCCGCGCGGCCCGGCGAGCCGGGAACCCGGTCACTGCCACGCCGGCGGACGACGGGCACGACCCGCCACCCTTTTAGCGGCGTGGACCCCACGAGATCGGGTAGCCCGCGGTCATGGACATCACGGTCACCTTCATCGGGAACGCCACGACGCTGATCACCGCGGGCGGGGTGACGCTGCTGACCGATCCGAACTTCCTGCACCGCGGGCAGCGCGCCTACCTGGGCCACGGGCTGGTGTCCAAGCGGCTGCGGGAGCCGGCCCTGAGCGTCGACGAACTCCCACCGCTTGACGCGATCGTTCTTTCGCACATGCACGGCGACCACTGGGACCGGGTGTCGCAGCGGGGCCTCGACCACGACCTGCCCATCGTCACCACCGAGCACGCCGCCAAGCGGCTGCAGCGGCGCGGCTTCGGCCGCGCGAGCGGCCTGTCCACCTGGCAACAGCATGCGATCAACAAGGGCGACACGTCGCTGACCATCACCTCGCTGCCGGGCCGGCACGCGCCGGGGTGGAGCCAACGCCTGCTGCCGCCGGTGATGGGCACCATGCTCGAGTTCGCCGGCGGCGACGGGGCGCCGCGGCGCCGCCTCTACATCTCCGGTGACACGCTGCTGGTAGCGGAGCTCAAGGACATCCCGGCCCGTTTCGACGCGATCGACGCCGGCGTGGTGCACCTGGGCGGCACCCGGCTGCCGGCGGGTCCGCGGCTTCCGTTCGGCCTGACGGTAACCATGGACGGCCGCCAGGGCGCCGAACTGGTCGCGCTGCTCAAGCTGCCCAAGGCGATTCCCGTTCACTTCGACGACTACAGCGTCTTCGCGTCGCCGCTGGCGGACTTCACGAGCGAGATGGGGCGCCGCAACATGGCCGATCGGGTGCTCGAGGTGAACCGCGGCGCGTCCGTCACCGTGTAAGCAAAGCGCCGAGCTGCGCCGATGGTTCCGGCAGTCGCCTCCCGCGGCTACGATCGTGGACGGCCAGTTGCAATTGATTCGCGGCTGGTTAACGGGGAGGGTATATCGTTCGTCTCATCCGGTGCCGAACCGGTGAGGTTTCAAGCCGCAGGTGGGAGGCTTCGATGCGCAAAGTTTCGGGGTATTTCGCGGCCTAGTCAACGCAAGTTCGCTGAGGCGTTCTCAGCATGGGCAGTCTGGGGAAGTTATGGATCTTTTAGCGCCCCCCGAGGTCACCTCGACGCTCATCCACACCGGGCCGGGAGCGGGCTCACTGATCGAGGCCGCCGGCGCCTGGCAGCGGCTGGCCGTCGAGTTGGAGAACTCGGTGGCCGGCTACACGTCGTCGCTGTCCACGCTCTTGGAGCAGTGGAGCGGCCCGTCGTCGGTGGCGATGCTGCAGGCCGTCCAGCCCTACCTGCAATGGCTGCGCGACACCGCGCAACAGACCCAGCAGATGGCCGCGTCGGCGGAGTCCGCCGCGTCGGCGTTCACCACCGTCCGCTCCGCGGTGGTGTTGCCCGCGGTCGTGCTCGCCAACCGGACGCGGCTGGCGCAGCTGCTGGCCACCAACCGGTTCGGGCAGAACACGGCCGCGATCGCCGAGACCGAGAACGAATACCAGACCATGTGGACCAACAACTCCACCGCGATGACGCAGTACCAGGCGGCCTCCACCCAGGCCACCGGGCAGCTGTCGAGCTTTCAGTCGCCGATCACCACGACCGACGAGGCGGGGACCGAGCAGCAGGCCGACGCCGTCATGCAGGCCGACGCGACCGGCACCGGCAGCACCGCCAGCTCGATCGGCGACATCCTCAACGACCTCAATATGCCCACCGGCTTCGACCCCAACAGCGGCTGGTTCAACTACTGGAGCACCTGGGGCAACCAGTTCATCTCGTCGGGTTTCCCGATCAACATGCTCAGCTACCTCGCGCAGAACTCATCGGCCAGCGCGCTGCAGTCGGTGGGCGGTGACATCGGCGCCGGGCTGTCGGAGGGCCTGGACGCCACCACGGCCAGCCTGTCCAACGCGATCAAGTCCATCGGGTCGGCGGCGTCGGCGCCCACCGGCGCGATGGGCGTCGGCGTGACGGTCGGCAAGCTGATGGCCCCGCCAGCCGTGGTGGGCCTACTGCCGGGCGCGCAGACGCCGGTGCAACTGGCGTCCGCGGCGACGGCGCTGCCCGCCGCCGAGGCCGGCCTGCCGATGATGCCGATGATGGTGCCGCCGCCGATCTCGGCCGGCAGCGGCTGGCGCAAGAGACGCCAGCAGCAAAAGCAAGAGGACCAAGCCTTCGGCGCGGAAGTCAAGGGCAAAGTGATGCCTCGATCGCCCCTGGGTGGATGAGCGTCGACGCACGTGCCCCGCGGCCGCGGACAACGGGACGTCCCGCCGTCACGCACCGGAGAACTGTCGGATCGGTCGACGCGTTGCGCTCGGCCCCGAGCCTGCCTACTGGGTAATACGCCATGGACTTTGGAATGCTGCCGCCGGAGATCATCTCCGCGCTGATCTATTCCGGCCCCGGTTCCTGGTCGTGGATCGACGCCGCGGCCATGTGGCAGGAGCTCAGCCTCGAGCTGGAGCAGTCGCTGAGCGGCTACACCGCGGAGCTGTCGTCGCTGGCCGCCGGCTGGCAGGGCCCGTCCTACCTGGCGATGACTCAGGCCGCACAGCCGTACCTCGAGTGGCTCGACGTCACCGCGCAGCAGTGTCAGCAGGTCGCAGCCGCGCTGCAGACGGCCACGGCAGCCTTCGAATTCACCCACTTCACCGTCATCCCGCCCCCCGTGGTCGCGGCCAACCGGACGCGGCTGGCGGTCCTCGTGGCCACCAACTTCCTCGGCGTCAACGCCCCGGCGATCGCGGAAACCGAGGCCGAGTACAACGCCATGTGGGTGACCGACGCGGCGGCGATGACCCAGTACCAGGCGACCTCGACCGCGGCCACGGCGCAGCTGACCCAGTTCAGCGCGCCGATGACCGTCGCCAACCCGAACGGGGTCAACGAGCAGTCCGACGCGGTCTCCCAGGCGGCCGCCCAGGGCGCCGGAAACACGGCGAGCGCGGTCGGTGACGCCCTCAACGACCTGAACGATTCCGGTGGCCTGCCCGACACCGGCTGGTTCAAGTACTGGAGCGTCTGGGGCTGGCAAACCATCGCCGGCGGGCTGCCGATCAACCTGCTCAGCTACCTGGCGCAGTTCAGCGCGGCCCAATCGCTGTCCAGCGTGGGCGGTGACATCGGCGCGGGCCTGGCCGAGGGCACGGCCGCCCTGTCCTCGATGGAGACGAGCCTGATCAGCGCGATTGGATCCGCGGGGTCGCTGGCCCCCAACGGTTCCCTGGGCGTGGCGGTCACCGTGGGCAAGCTGATGTCGCCGCCCGCGGTGGTCGGCTTGTTGCCCGGCGCGACGCAGCCCGCGGTGCAGCTCGCGTCGGCGGTGTCGCCGCTGCCGTCGGGCGCCACCCCGCCGCCCGCGCTGCCGATGGCCCCGATGCGGCCGCCGCAGGGCGGGGCGCGCGGTCGTCGGCGTAACGGGCGCTACGACGACATCGAGGTCGGGGCCGAGCTGCCGGGCACCGTCATGCAACGGCCGCCGTCGGCGGGCTGATCCTTGGCGAAAGTGCAGGGCCGCGTGTGGCGGCGGGGCGAGGCGCAGGACGAGTTCGCGTTCGACAAGATCTCCGACTACCTAGCCGAGCCGGACGCCCTGGTGTGGGTGGACCTGTGCGATCCGGACCACGACACCATGTGCGACCTGGCGACCGAGCTGGGCCTGAACGCGTGGGCCGTCGAGGACGCGGTCGCCGCGGCAGAACGGGTGAAGGCCGCCGCGTACGGTTCGAACACGTTCTTCACGGTCTACGCCGTGGACCTCGCTGACGACGCCGACGATCAGCCGCAGCGGATGCTGGCGATGCACCGCATCTCGGCGTTCGTGCTGCCGCGCGGGCTGATCACGGTCCGGCTGACCGACGACTTCGACATGGCCCAGGTGCTGCAGCGTTGGCAGGAGATCGGCGGCCAGCAATACGGTGTCGGCTCCCTAGTGCACGGCCTGCTCGACGTGGTGGTGGACAGCCATTTCGCGGCCGTCGAGGCCTTGGACGACTGCATCGAGGGCATCGAGGACGAGCTGTTCGACGGCAAGCCGCATCACGCGACCTTCCAGCGCCGGACCTTCCGGATGCGCCGGGACCTGGTCAACCTGCGCCGCGTGGCGTTGCCGATGCGGGAGGTCGTCAATTTCATCCAGCATCACCGCGTTCAGGTGGAGTCCGGTCAGGAGCTGGACCCCCTGTACGCGGACCTGTACGACCACGTGTTGCGCGTGTCGGAATGGACGGAGTCGTTGCGCGACATGATCACGACGATCTTCGAGACCAACCTGTCGCTGCAGGACGCCCGGCTGAACACCATCATGAAGAAGCTCACCGGGTGGGCCGCCATCATCGCCGTGCCGACGGCCATCACCGGGTTCTACGGCCAGAACGTGCCGTATCCGGGCTTCGGCAGCACCGCGGGTTTCGTCGCGAGCAGCGTCGTCATCGTGATCATGATGGCGGTGCTGTACGTGATGTTCCGGCGGCGCGACTGGCTGTGAGGGTCGGCCCTACTGCACCGGCGTCCCAACGCCCCCGTTCAGACCGCGCTGGATGCCACGCAGGATCTTGTCGGTGAGGGCCGGACTGCCGGGCGGCGCGGTCTCCTGGCAGGAGCAGCTGAGGTGACTGAAGGGATTAGGGTCGGCGGTGGCGGTGGCTGCGGTCCATCCCGCAGCGCCGAGAACGAGTCCAACGCCGACCAAAAGTTTAGGGATCATTCGGTTTCGAGTACTCCACGGGTAGTTGCCATCAGCAAATTAACTCGTGGATCTGTCACCAGCCTGTCAACCGGCTGTTAATTTTACGAGGCGGGGGCGGCCGCGTACTTCGGGCAGTACGCCTTGATGCTGAGTCCCACGAAGTACCCGGCGTGATAGCCGTCCAGCTTGCTGCTGCTCAGCACGTCGTTGGCGACCTGTTCCGGGGTCTGGCCGGCGTCGAGCTCGTGGCAGACGGCGTGCGCGGAGTTGACGGCGGCGTCGGGCGACTCGAAGTTGATGCCCTTGCCCTTCAGCGCGGTGAGGAAGGCGTCATCGCCGGCGTTGGCGTGCGCGGCCGGGGTCGCACTGAACGCACCCAGCAACCACGCCATCGCGCCCATGCCGAGGGCCGGCAGGGCCCGGTTGACGCTGGGCTTGCGGATCAGGGTGCTCGTCATTTGTGATACTCCCGTGGAACAGAAGTGCCGTCGCTTGCTGGAAGCGGGGCCCGCCCAAATTTTCGCACGTCGCGGCACCCTAAAGAGCCGTATAACCAACATTGCGATTGCTGACACACGAAGGTTAGCCCTGCCTTCGCTCGCCCGTCACTGTCGGGCGCCCGCGGATGCCGTGGTGGTGGACTGACCGCATGCCGTACACCCGTTGGTGGGCGCTCGCCCTGGCGGCGATCTGCCTGGTCGGCTGCGACAACCGGCACGTGTCGGCGGCCGCCGCCCGCGACACCTCCGGCACGTTCCGCTCTGGCGGCATGGACCGGACCTACCTGGTGCACGTGCCGCCCGGCGACCCGGTCGCATTGGTGCTCAGCCTGCACGGCGGCGGCGGTTCGGGAATGGCGCAGCGGGGCCTGACCGGCTTCGACACCGTCGCCGACGCCCACAACCTGCTCGTGGTGTATCCCGACGGGTACGACAAGAGCTGGGCCGACGGGCGCGGCGCCGCACCGGCCGCTCGCCGGCACGTCGACGACGTAAGTTTCCTGGTCGGGCTGGTCGGGAAGCTACGAAGCGACTACAACATCGCTCCTGGCCACGTCTTCGTCACCGGCATGTCCAACGGCGGATTCATGGCCAACCGGCTGGCCTGCGACCGCGCCGACGTCTTCGCCGCGGTGGCGCCGGTCGCCGGCACCCTGGGGGTGGGCGTGGCCTGCAATCCCTCGCGGCCGGTGTCGGTGTGGGAGGCCCACGGCACCGCGGACTGGCTGGTGCCGTTCAACGGCGGCGACGTGCGCGGCCGCGGCGGCGTCAGCCACGCCATCTCGGTCGAAAGCATGGTGAATAAATGGCGCTCCGTCGACGGGTGCCACGGCGACCCCACGGTGGAGGTCCTGCCCAACGTGGGCGACGGCACCGTCGTGCACCGTTTCGACTCGACGGCCTGCGTGGACTCCACCGAGGTGGTACTGCTGCAGATCGACAAGGGCGGGCACACCTGGCCGGGCGGCAAGCAGTACCTGCCGACGGCCGTCATCGGGCCCACCACCCGCGCGGTGGACGGCTCGGAGGCCATCGCCGAGTTCTTCCTGGAGCACGCCCGCGACTAGGCCGGGGCGCGGTCAGCGCTGGCAGGCCGGGCACCAGTACGTCACGCGGTCCCCAGAGTCGTCGAACCTGATCGGGGTGCCGCAGCGCCGGCAGCCCTGCCCCGCGCGACCGTAGACCCACAGCTGCCGGCCGCCGCGGGTGTCGCCGGTGGTGCACCGGTTCCAGCGCATCCGGTTCAGCCACAGCATGTCTCTGGCGCGGGAGACCAGCCGCAGCGGGTCGGCGACGGTACGCACCGGCGCGGTGGGCAATCGGCCGCTGAGGAAACACAATTCGTTGGCGTAGACGTTGCCGACGCCGGCCAGCACCCGCTGGTCCAACAGCGCCTCGGCGAGCGGCCGCTCCGCTTCGGCCGCCAGGTTGGCGGCGGCGACCGCGGGGTCCCAATCCTCGCCCAGCAGGTCGGGCCCTAGGTGCGCGACGGCATCGAGGTCGCGCTCACGCTCGAGGATCTCCAAGATGCCCAGGTCGACGCCGACGGCCCGGACGGCGCCGGCCTCGAGGACGATGCGCGCCCGATGGTCCACCCGCACCGGGCGCTCGCTGACCCGCCAGCTGCCGTCCATCTTCAGGTGCGAGTGGATGCTGGCCTGCCCCACCCGGATGAACAGGTGCTTGCCGCGGCTGAGCACCTCGTCCACCACCTGCCCGGTGAGGTCGACCGTGGCGTAGCGGGGCACCCGGACGTCGCAGCGGGTCAGCGTGCGCCCGACCAGGTGCTGGCGCAGCACGGCCGCGGTGTGAAACACGGTGTCACCTTCGGGCATGTCAGCGCAGCCGCAATCCACGCGGGGTGCGGGAGAACCCCGCATCGATGAGCCCGGCCTGCACCGCGGATTCCGGGTCGCCGGCGCGCGGCTGCAGCGCCGGCGCGCCGTCGATGCGCTCGACGAGCAGCGCGCTGACCCGCCGAGACGCCACCAGCTCGGCGAGCGCGGCGGCCGCCGCGTGGTGGGCGGCCGGGTCCTCGGTGAAGGTCAGCAGGGACCGGCCGCCCCGCTCCAGGAACCAGGCGAGCTCGCCGTCGACCAGCACCACCAGCGCGCCGGCCTTGCGGCCCGGGCGCGCCCCGGAGCCGGCGTCGGAGCCCTCGCCGCGGGCGGCGGGCCAGGGCAGGGCGGCGCCGTAGGGGTTGGCCGGGTCGGCGGCGGCGAGCGCGACGGCCCGGTATTCCGGGCGTTCCGGGTCGATGCCGTCGCTGAAGCCCCGCAGCCGGTCGACCGTCGACGCCACGGCGAACTGCGCCCCACCCAGCGACTCGATGAAGTAGCCGCGCTGGCAGCGGCCGGCGTCCTCGAAGTTGCTCAGCACCTTGTACAGGGTGGCGAACCCGCCCGGGACCCCCTCGGCGGCCACCGCGCCCCGCGTCAGCACGCCGTGGCGGCCCAGCAACAGCTCGGCCTGGAAGTGGGCGCGCAGCGTGGAGTCCGGCTCGGCGACCGGCAGGGCCGACCACCGGCCGCCGACGGTCGGATCGCTGGCGCGGGTTTGCGCGTGCGCCACGCTGTACCGGCTCAGCCGCGGCGCGCGCTGGGTCCGGTGCGCGGGGGCGGCGCGCTTGCGGGCGCGGCCACCGCCGAGAAAGGCCCGCACCGGGGCGAACGTGTCGCCGGTGACCCAGCCGGCCCAGACCAGCTCCCACAGCGCGGCTTTCAGCTCGCCCTCGGCCACCCCGCCCTGGCCCAGCTGGCGGAAGAAATAGGCGCCGCCGCCCGTCAGCGTGTCCAGGATGGCGCGGTGGGCGTCGGTGAACTCGATCTCGGCGGGTTTGTTCTGCGCCAACGCCAACGTCAGCGGCGCCGATTCGCCGAGGTGCAGGGCGATCCAGCCGTCGCCGCTGGAGATGCCGCCCGCGCCGGACCAGGTGACCTCCCCGGTGGCCAGCAGTTCGTCGAGCAGCGCGGGGGAGTAGTCGCGGACGCGGGGCGCCAGCACCAGCGGCTCGATCGCTGAGGCGGGCAGGCGCACGCCGGCCAGCTGGTCGATCACCGACAGCAGCCCATCCAGCCCGGCGTGCGACGCGGAGTCGGTCGCGCCCACCCGGTGCCAGGCCGGCAGGAACCGCCCGTAGGCGGCGGTGCTCACCGGCTCCACCTGGGCGCGCAGCGCCGCCAGCGAGCGGCGCCGCAGGATGCGCAAGACGTCGGCGTCGCACCACTGCTCGCCGCCGGTCGGCCCGCCGCCGGCCTCCGGCGCGGCGACGAAGTCGCCGCGCACCAGCCGGCCGTCGGCGGCCAGCCCCGCCAGCACGTCGGCCGTCACCCGCAGGCCCAGCCCGAACCGGGCGGCGGCCTCGCCCGTGGTGAACGGCGTGTGAGTGCGGGCGTAGCGGCCCAGCAGCTCGCCCAGCGGGTCGGCCACCGCCACGGTGAACGCGGCCGGCACGCCCAGCGGGACGGCGACCCCGATGCCGTCGCGCAGCCTGCCGATGTCCTCGATCGCCACCCACCAGCTGCGCCCCGCGAACGACACCGTCAACGCGCGCCGGGCGGCGCGCAGGCCTTCCAGCCAGCCGCCGACGTCGGCGCCCGCGGCCCGCGCCGCGACCTCCTCCTCGGTCAGCGGACCCAGCAGCCGCAGCAGGTCCGCGACGCCCTCGGCGTCGCGGGCGGCGCGGTCCTCGGCCAGGTGCTGCAGCTGCCGGCCCGTCGCGGCGATGATCTCCGGGTCGAGCAGCTCGCGTAGCTCCACCCGGCCCAGCAGCTCGGCCAGCAGCGTGCTGTCCAGCGACAGCGCGGCGGCCCGCCGCTCGGCCAGCGGCGTGTCGCCCTCGTACATGAACGCGCCGACGTAACCGAACAGCAGCGACGCCGCAAACGGCGACGGCCGCGCCGTCTCCACCTCCAGCACGCGCACCCGGCGCTGCGCGATGCCGGCCATCAGGGCGGTCAGGGCCGGTACGTCGTAGACGTCCTGCAGGCATTCGCGGACGGTCTCCAGTACCACCGGGAAATCGGGATACTTGCGCGCCACCTCCAGCAGCTGGGCGGCCCGCTGGCGCTGCTGCCACAGCGGCGAGCGGCGCCCGGGCTGGCGGTGCGGCAGCAGCAGGGACCGCGCCGCGCATTCCCGGAACCGCGACGCGAACAACGCCGAACTGCCCACCTCGACGGTGACGGTCGGGTCGATCTCGTCGGCGTCGAAGACGAACAGCTCCGTCCCCGGCGGAGCGTCCCCGGCGGCGGAGCCGAAGTCGGAGAACGTGTCCGGCAGGCGGACCACGATGCCGTCGTCGGAGGCCGTCGGCTTCTCGTCCAGGCCGTAGCGCTCGCGCAACCGGCGCCCCACCGCCAACGCCCACGGGCCGTTGACGCGCAGGCCGTACGGGGAGTGCAGGATCACCCGCCAGTCGCCCAGCTCGTCGCGGAACCGCTCGATCAGCAGGGTGGTGTCGGTCGGCACCACCCCGGCCGTGGTCCGCTGCTCGTCCAGCAGCGCCCACAGGTTGTCGGTGGCGTAGGCGTCGAAACCCAAAGCTGCGCAGCGAGATTCGAAGGCGCTGCGCTTGAGGCCGGCGAGCTCACCGGTGAACGCGCCGAGCGCCGCACCCAACTCGGCGGGCCGGCCCGCGTCGTCGCCGCGCCAGAACGGCAACCGGGCTGGCTGCCCCGGCGCCGGGATCACCAGCACCCGGTCGTGGGTGATCTCGGTGATCCGCCAGCTCGTGGCGCCCAGCGCAATGACGTCGCCCGGCCGCGACTCGTAGACCATCTCCTCGTCGAGTTCCCCGACCCGCGAGGGCTTCTCGGCCTCCGTGGCGAGGTAGACCGTGAACATCCCGCGGTCGGGGATGGCGCCGCCGGAGGTGACCGCCAACCGCTGGGCGCCGGGCCGGGCGGTGAGCGTGCCGGTGTCGCGGTCGTAGACCAGGCGGGGCCGCAGTTCGGCGAATTCCGTCGACGGATACTTGCCCGACAGCAGGTCCAGCGTGGCCTCGTACACGCTGCGCGGCAGCGTCGCGAACGGCGCCGCCCGGCGCACCGTGTCGAACCAGCGGTCGGCGTCCAGCGGCTCGAGCGCGGCGGCCGCCACCGTCTGCTGGGCGAGGATGTCGAGCGGGTTGGCCGGTACCCGCATCGCTTCGATCTGCCCGGCCAGCATTCGCTCCACCGTGACCGCGCAGCCGATCAGGTCGGTCCGGTGTTTGGGGAACAGCACCCCCTGCGACACCTCGCCCACCTGGTGCCCCGCCCGCCCGATGCGCTGCAGGCCGCTGGCCACCGACGGCGGCGCCTCGACCTGGATCACCAGGTCCACCGCCCCCATGTCGATGCCCAGCTCCAGGCTCGAGGTGGCCACTACCGCCTTGAGCAGGCCCCGCTTCAGGTCCTCCTCGACCAGCGCGCGCTGCTCCTTGCTGACCGAGCCGTGGTGCGCGCGGGCCAGCAGCGTGTCGGCGCCCAGGGTCTGCCCGCTGCCCATCAGGTGCGCCGGCGCGCCGCCCGGCACGCCGCGGTTGGCGTCCGACGCCAGCTCCACGCCGGTGCGTTCGGCGTGGATCTCGTTGAGCCGGGCGGTCAATCGCTCGGCCAGCCGCCGCGAGTTGGCGAACACGATGGTCGAGTTGTGCGCCTCGATGAGGTCGACGAGCCGCGCCTCGACGTCCGGCCAGATGCTGTTGTTGGCGAGGTTGGCCATGTCCGGCACCGGCACCTGCACGCTCAGCTCGATGGTCTTCCCCGATTGCGGCGCGACGATGGTCGTCGGTGCCTGCCCGGACAGGAACCGGGCCAGCTCCTCGGCGGGCCGCACCGTCGCCGACAGCCCGATGCGCTGCGCTGGCCGCGCCTCGGTCGATTCCCGGCGCAGCTCGTCGAGCCGCTCCAGCGACAGGGCCAGGTGCGCGCCGCGTTTGCCGCCCGCGATGGCATGGATCTCGTCGACGATCACCGTCTGCACCCCGGCGAGGGTCTCCCGGGCCGCCGACGTCAGCATCAAGAAAAGCGACTCCGGGGTGGTGATCAGGACGTCGGGGGGCCGGGCGATCAGCTGGCGCCGCTCGGCCGGCGGGGTGTCACCGGAACGCACCCCGACGCTGATCTGCGGAGCCGGCAGCCCCCGGTGGGCGGCGATCCGGGTGAGCCCGGCCAGCGGGGTCCGCAGGTTGCGTTCGACATCGACGGCCAGCGCCTTGAGGGGGGACACGTAGAGCACGCGGGTGCCGGCCGGCCGGTCGGGCGATGCGGCCAGCGAGTCCAGGGCCCACAGGAACGCGGCGAGCGTCTTGCCGGAACCGGTCGGCGCGATCACCAGGGTGTTGTCGCCGTCGGCGATCGCGTCCCACGCCTGCGCCTGCGCGGTGGTGGGCGTGGCGAAGGTGCTGGCGAACCACTCCCGGGTGATCGCGCTGAACCGGCTCAACGGGTCGTTGGTGCTCACCTAGCCATGGTGCCAACGGGTACCGACAAGGCGCCCGCTACTGCTGCGGTTCGATGCGGGCGGTGGCCATCGCGTGCGCCAACTCGTCCGGGATTTCCGGCACCCGGGCGATCGCGTCGAACAGCGAGTGGGCGCACGCGTCGGCGAGGCGGTCGGCGTTGGTGGTGGGGTCGATGATCCGCTGCCTGCACAGCTCGAAGGTGAACGCGAGCCAGCCGTGGCAGATCACCCGCAGGTCGCGCTCGACGTCGGGCGCCAGCTTGCCCGTCGGAGTCTTGGCGACCACCGCGGCGATCCGGCTCATGATGTGCTCGAGCTGGCGGTTCTTGGCCTCGTCGTCGACGCCGAGCAGGACCGGGTCGGAGCGGCCGAGCCCGACGTACGCCGCCCACGCGGCCTCGGGATTCTGCTCGTGGTAGGCCATGTACGCGATGACGCCGGTACGCACTTCCTCATACATGGTCAGACCCGTGGCGTCGTCCATGTTGGTGGTCTCGTAGAGCCGGTCGGCCTCGTCCTTGACCACTGCGGCGAAGAACGCTCGCTTGTCGGGAAAGTAGTGATACATCAGCGCCCGGGAGACCCCCGCGCGCTCGGCGATCTCGTCGATGCGGACCTCGTCGTAGGGTCGCTTTCCGAAGACCTCCGCCCCCAAAGCGAGCAGCTCAGCGCGTCGATCCTCGGGGGATAACCGCCTTCTGGCTGTCGGCATGTGACAGATAGTACTCACGCGTGTTAAGTGGACCGCCCGATTGCGGTTATCCGAACTGCATACGGTAACCAATCCGGCACGGCAAACGATGAAAACGGGGAACGGAGGTGACGGCGGCATGCACAAGGCGGACGAACGAGCTGGCGGCGATCGCCTAGGGCAGCGCGACGGCGAGGTGCGCGCCGCGTTGCGCTTCGCCGCCTTGGCCGCGGCGGCGGCCGGCGGATTCCTGGCGGTGGCCTTGCTCTGGGTGAGCACCTGCCCCGGGGTGGGTACCGACACGGTGGCGTGTGGCCCGGCCCAACGCACCCTGCTGGCCCTCGGCGCGCCGGTGATCGCGTTCGGTGCCGCGCTGCGGGCATTGCTGCGCACCTACCGCGTGTGGAAGGCGTCCGGCACCTGGTGGGGCTGGCAGGGCGCGGGGTGGTTCCTGCTGACGGCCGCGGTGTTGCTGGTGGCGCTGGGTGTCGGCCCGATCGCCGGGCCCGCGCTGACCCTTTGAGTTTGCCTGCCGGCGATCTACCGTTGAGGGTGCAACCCGGTATGAGCTGCGCGCCGCGTCCACTCTCCTTGAGGAGCAGCCATGGGAGATACGTTCCACGATCCGGTCGACCACCTGAGGACCACGCGCCCGCTGGCCGGTGAATCGCTCATCGACGTGGTGCACTGGCCCGGGTATCTACTGGTGCTGGTCGGCGTGATCGGCTGGTGCGGCAGCCTCGCCGCCTTCGGCAGCGGGCATGCGCACCAGGGCATGACGGCGGGCCTGATCGGGACGGTCGCCGCGGTCGTCGGCCTGGTGTGGTCAGCGGCCGAACACCGGCGGGTTCGTGGGATTGCGGACCGCTGGTACTCAGAGCACCCCGAGGTCAGCCGGCAGCGGCCCGCGAGCTGACGCCGTCGCGCGCCCCTGCCGGATCGGGAGGTTATGGCCGGCGGCGAATGGGTATCAGGAGTGCACCATGATGAGTGCCGCAAGGGTCGCGTTAGCGTCGTCACGCCATCGTGGCGGACGTAGTTACGGAAGACACCCACATCGATGCCCAATGCCAGAACCAACGAGACGACCAGCGTGATCTTGCCCGTGACAGCGACGCGCCCGCAGGGGCGCGTCCGCTTTGTGTCGGTCGCGTCCGCCCCGCCCGCGGGACGGGCACCCGGTAGCCACCATGACTGACCGGCTGGAGCGTACGGTCCACGGCGAGCTGCGAGGCAGTAGTAGTGTCAGTCGAACATTGCCGGGAGACCATATGAATGATGCGGGATTGCACGCTAACAAGCGTCAACGCGGCCACCGCGCCGTCGAGCTTCACGTCGCTGCGCGCCTGGAGAACCTGGCGATGCTGCGCACCCTCGTGGGTGCCATCGGCACCTTCGAGGACCTGGACTTCGACGCCGTCGCGGACCTGCGCCTGGCGGTCGACGAGGTGTGCACCCGTTTGATTCGTTCGGCCACCCCGGACGCGACGCTGGTGGTCGTGGTGGATCCCCAGGCCGACCAGCTGGTGGTGGAGGCCTCGGCCGCGTGTGACACCCACGACGTGGTGGCGCCCGGCAGCTTCAGCTGGCACGTGCTGACGTCGCTCGCCGACGACGTCCAGACCTTCCATGACGGTCGCGAACCCAACGAAGCCGGCAGCGTTTTCGGCATCACGCTGACGGCGCGACGGGCGGCCTCCAGCAGGTGACAGCGCGAGCTGCCGGCGGTTCGGTCTCACGGCCGAACGAATACGCCGATGTCCCGGAAATGTTCCGCGAGTTAGCCGGCGTCGCCGCCGACTCGCCGGAATTCCAGCGTCAACGGGACA
Organism: Mycobacterium sp. E2462; assembly: GCF_001672685.1. NCBI lineage: Bacteria > Bacillati > Actinomycetota > Actinomycetes > Mycobacteriales > Mycobacteriaceae > Mycobacterium > Mycobacterium sp. E2462. Next base: position 3,637 of record NZ_LZKC01000329.1, on the reverse strand, counting down.
AGATCGTCGAGCGGTGCCTGCCGCTGGCCGACCACATCGCCCGGCGCTTCGAGGGCCGCGGCGAGCCCCGCGACGACCTCGTTCAGGTCGCGCGCGTCGGGCTGGTCAACGCGGTGGTGCGGTTCGACGTCGACGCCGGTTCGGACTTCGTGTCCTTCGCGGTGCCCACGATCATGGGCGAGGTGCGTCGCCACTTCCGCGACAACAGCTGGTCGGTCAAGGTCCCGCGGCGGCTGAAGGAGCTGCATCTGCGGCTGGGCACGGCCACCGCCGACCTGTCCCAGCGGCTGGGCCGGGCGCCCACCGCCACCGAGCTGGCTGCGGAGCTGGACATGGACCGCGAAGAGGTGGTCGAGGGCCTGGTCGCCGGCAGTTCCTACAACACCCTGTCGATCGACAGCGGCGGCGGCGGCGAGGAAGAGGAAGCCCGCGCGATCGCGGACACCCTGGGCGACGTCGACACCGGCCTGGACCGCATCGAGGATCAGGAATCGCTGCGGCCCCTGCTCGAGGCGCTACCCGAGCGGGAGCGCACCGTGCTGGTGCTGAGGTTCTTCGAGTCGATGACGCAGACGCAGATCGCCGAGCGCGTCGGCATCTCGCAGATGCACGTGTCGCGCCTGCTGGCGAAGTCGCTAACGCGGCTGCGCGATCAGCTGCAGTAGCGGGCGGGCGCGGGCGCCGTCGTCGTCGCGGGGCTCCAGCAGCGGCTCGGCCTCCGGCGTGGTCACTGGCAGCGTGGCGTCGGGGTCGCAGACCCGCAGCAGCCTGGCCACCGCCGGGCTGGGCGCCATCGCCCAGTCGGCCTGTGCCGCCGAGCACACCACGTTGATGCGGTGCAGCGCCGAAAACCCGGCCGTGCCAATGAAATGCAGGCCGCGCAGGTCGAGGATCACGCGCCGCGAGCGGTTGACGCTGTGCTGGACGTAGGCGGCGAGCTGGTCGGCGTTGGCCGCGTCGAGCTCACCGTCGACGGTGATCAGGGTCCCGGACGCGCCCCAGTGCGCCGTGAATTGCGCGGTCCGACTTTGTTGCCAAGATTGGGCCACAGGCATTGCTGACTCCATCCGTAGAGCAAATATGCTGCGGAGGACGTCAGGTGAAGTGAAGTCGAGCAGGGAGTTCGCCTCCCGGCCTCGTCTGACGTGATCCGGACGGCTGTGAACTCAACCTGCCTGCACCCTACCCCCCGGCGAGCCGGGGGGACCATGCTTCACGGCTGATTCTCAGGAACCGTCACTTGATCTCGGCGAGCACCGTGCCCTGTGTGATGGCGGCGCCGGCCTCGACCGCGAGCCCGGTGATCACCCCGTCCTTGTGGGCGGTCACCGGGTTCTCCATCTTCATCGCCTCCAGCACCACGATCAGGTCGCCGGCGGAGACCTCCTGGCCCTCGGAGACCGCGACCTTGACGACGGTGCCCTGCATGGGCGCGGTGACGGCGTCGCCCGACGCGGCGGCGCCGGCGTGCGAGCCGCGTTTGCGGGGCTTGGGCTTCTTGCGGATGACGCCGGCCGGGTCGGCGGCGCCGCCGCCGGACAGCGCGAGGTCGCCGGGCAGCGACACCTCGAGCCGGCGGCCGCCGACCTCGACGACCACCGTCTGGCGCGGCCGCGTGTCGGCCTCGTCGTCGAGGGGTTCGCCGCCGGTGAATGGCTCGACGGTGTTGTTCCACTCGGTCTCGATCCAGCGGGTGTGGACGCTGAACCCGTTCTCGTCACCGATGAACGCGGGATCCGAGACCACGGCGCGGTGGAACGGGATGACGGTGGCCAGGCCCTCGACGTGGAACTCGTCCAGCGCCCGCCGCGACCGGGCCAGCGCCTCCTCGCGGGTGGCGCCGTAGACGATCAGCTTGGACAGCATCGAGTCGAACTGGCCGCCGATCACCGAGCCGGCCTCCACGCCGGAGTCCAGCCGCACGCCGGGGCCGGTGGGGATGTCGTAGCGGGTGACCGGGCCGGGCGCCGGCAGAAAGCCCCGGCCGGCGTCCTCGCCGTTGATCCGGAACTCGATGGCGTGCCCGCGCGGCGTCGGGTCCTCGGTGAGGTCCAGCTTCTCGCCGTTGGCGATCTTGAACTGCTGCAGCACCAGGTCGATGCCCGCGGTCTCCTCGGTCACCGGGTGCTCCACCTGCAACCGGGTGTTGACCTCGAGGAAGGAGATCAGGCCGTCCTGACCGACGAGGTACTCGACCGTGCCGGCCCCGTAGTAGTTGGCCTCCTTGCAGATCCGCTTGGCGGATTCGTGGATCTCCTTGCGCTGCGCGTCGGTGAGGAACGGCGCCGGCGCCTCCTCGACCAGCTTCTGGAAGCGGCGCTGCAGCGAGCAGTCGCGGGTGCCCGCGACGATGACGTTGCCGTGCTGGTCGGCGATCACCTGGGCCTCGACGTGGCGCGGCTTGTCCAGGTAGCGCTCGACGAAGCACTCGCCCCGGCCGAAGGCCGCGACGGCCTCGCGGGTGGCCGACTCGAACAGCTCGGGGATCTCCTCGATGCTGCGGGCGACCTTCATGCCGCGGCCGCCGCCACCGAAGGCCGCCTTGATGGCGATCGGCACGCCGTACTCCTGCGCGAAGGCCACCACCTCGTCGGCGTCCTTGACGGGGTCGGGGGTGCCGGGAACCAGCGGCGCCTGCGCGCGGGCGGCGATGTGGCGGGCGGTGACCTTGTCACCCAGGTCGCGGATCGACTGCGGGCTGGGCCCGATCCAGATCAGGCCGGCGTCCAGCACGGCTTGCGCGAAGTCGGCGTTCTCCGAGAGGAATCCGTAGCCGGGGTGCACGGCGTTGGCGCCCGACTTGGCCGCCGCGTCCAGCAGCTTGCCGAAGTCCAGGTAGGACTCCGCGGACGTCTGGCCGCCCAGGGCGAAGGCCTCGTCGGCAAGCTTCACGTGGGGGGCGTCGGCGTCGGGCTCGGCGTACACGGCCACGCTGGGCAGGCCGGCGTCGCGGGCCGCGCGGATCACCCGGACAGCGATCTCGCCGCGGTTGGCGATGAGCACTTTGGAGATCCTGTCGCTGGCGTGACTGGCCACTGCGCCTCCTGTTTGGCATCTTTGGCAGACGGTGATTCTGCGGGCTTCTTAAGAGACTTTCTTACAACTCGAAGGAAGTCTAAGCGCCGCGCCGTCGCGCCGATGAAGCGGTATCGACTTTCTTCTAGGACGCCTCGCGGATGCGCCGCTTGATGCGCGTGAGCATCGCCGAGAGGCCGCGCAGCCGCAGCGGGCTGATCAGCGCGGCCAACCCCAGGTCGGCGTAGAAGTCGTCGGGCACCGCCAGGATGTCGGCGGCGGGTTGCCCGTCCAGGCCGCTGGCCAGGATCGAGGCGAAGCCCCGCGTGGTGGGCGCCTCGGCGGGCGCGCTGAAATACAGCCGCACCCGGTCGGCGTCGTGCGCGTCGACGTGCAGGAACAGCGGGGACTGGCATTCGGGCACCGGCTCCATGGCCTGTTCTTGCAACGCGGCGGGCAGCGCCGGCAGCTCGTCGGCGAACTCCAGCAGCAGCTTGAGCTTGTCCTGGCCCTCGACCTCGGCGAAGTCGGACACCACCTCGGCGAGCGGGGCGGGCATGGTCATGGCGCGGTCGCGCCGGGCGCCCCCGGGCTCTCGCCGGCGACGATCGGCACGCGCACC
>NZ_LZKC01000328.1:0-970 GCF_001672685.1 Mycobacterium sp. E2462 | reverse complement strand
CGGCGCAGATCATCCACGAGGGCGACATCTTCCCGGGTGCGCGGGTGTTGGAGGCCGGGGCCGGATCCGGCGCGCTGACCTGCTCGCTGCTGCGGGCGGTGGGGCCCGGCGGCCGGGTGGTGTCCTACGAGCAGCGCGCCGATCACGCCGAACACGCGCAGCGCAACGTCTCGGTGTACTACGGCGACGCCCCGCAGAACTGGGAGCTGATCGTCGACGACGTCGCCCGCTCCGAACTGCCCGAGGCGTCCTTCGACCGGGCTGTGCTGGACATGCTGGCTCCCTGGGAGGTGTTGGAGTCGGTTGGGCGGCTGTTGACGCCGGGCGGCGTGCTGATGATCTACGTCGCCACCGTCACCCAGCTGTCTCGGGTCGTCGAGGCGTTGCGCGCGCAACAGTGCTGGACCGAGCCGCGCTCCTGGGAGACGCTGCAGCGCGGGTGGAACGTGGTGGGCCTGGCGGTGCGGCCGCAGCATTCGATGCGCGGGCACACGGCGTTTCTGATCTTCGCCCGACGTCTCGCCCCGGGTGTCGTGGCGCCGGTGCCGTTGGGGCGCAAGCGCGAGGGCCGCGACGGCTGAGCCGCGCACCGGGATCAAGCCAGGTCGTCGCTGCGTAGCAGCGAGCGCCGGACCGACAGCAACTCGAATTCCGGGTGCGCGGCGACCAGGCGTTCGGCGGCGTCGAGGACCTCGACGGCGTGGCCGCGGTCCCCGGACACCGTGGCCACCCCGATGCCCGCACGCCGGTAGAGCTCCCGCGAACCCGTCTCCGCCGCCGCCACGCTGAACTTTCGGCGCAGCTCGGCCACGACCGGCCGCACGACCGACCGCTTCTGCTTCAGGGAGTGGACGTCGCCGAGCAGCAGGTCGAATTCCAGCCAGCCGATCCACATCCCGCCGGTCAACCGGTGGGCCCCGGGCCGGGCGGAGCGGGAGAAGCGGGCGGGGGTTCGGGCGCCGGTGGTGGC
>NZ_LZKC01000327.1:0-11339 GCF_001672685.1 Mycobacterium sp. E2462 | reverse complement strand
GCAGATCGGCGGCCGGCACCTGATCACGATCGACGCGGTCGGCCACGGCACCGATGGCGAGCACGCCGTCGGCCAGCGCTTCCCCATCGACCCGCCGTTCGGGCTGGTCGCCATGGCGTGGCGCGACGACGAGTTCGTCCGTGCCTGGTTGCACCGGGTGCTGCCCCGCCTGACCCGCGACGAGATCGCCGACCACCAGCGGGTCCTCGCCGACATCCGGGCCCGGGGTTACGGCGCGTGGCGCTTCGACGACAGCCACGGGTCGCTGCACCACCGGCTGGCCGACGGCGTGCTCGCCATCGGTGCCGTGGCCGACCGCGTCGATCGTGATCAGGTGCCGGCCGCCGATCTGCGACATGGAGCAGCCCGCGCCGAGCGCGTCGTGCAGCAGCCGCAGCGCCTCGCGCCCCCGATCCAGCAACGGGAACTGCTCGCGCAGGCCGTGCACCAACCCGAACAACCCGCTGCCCAGCACGTAACGGCGATCGTCGCGCCGGCTGACCCAGGCGCGTCGTTGCAGCTCCGCCAGGACCAACGCGCAGGTGGACGTGCTGATGCCGCAGCTCTTCGCCAGCTCGGCCGACGTCCGCCCCTTCGGTGAGTCCGCCACGGCCGCAAGCACATCCATCACCCGCGCGGTCGGCGGCGACTTAGGGGCGCCGCGGTCGTGCGTCGCGGCCATTGACGGAGCCAACGCCACCTCCTTACGATGCGTCCAAAATATCAATGTAACCGTCCTAATAATAGGAGAGACATGTACAAGGTGGGCGTGTGGGGCCCGGGCTCCATGGGGGTGATCGCCCTGCGCGGGGTGATCGACCACCCGGAACTGCAATTGACCGACGTCGTCGTGCACAGCGACGCGAAGGCCGGCCGCGACGCGGGCGAGCTGTGCGGCAGCGGGCCGGTCGGGGTGCTGGCCACCCAGGACCCGGCCGCGCTGCTGGCCGGCGACGCCGACGCGGTGGTCTACGCGGCGGGTGCCAACCTGCGCCCGCTGGAGGCCGTCGCGGACATGGTGTCGATCCTGCGGGCCGGCAAGAACGTCGTCTCCTGTTCGGTGGTGCCGCTGGTGTACCCCGACGCCGTCGACGCGGCCCTCACCGACCCGTTGCGCCAGGCGGCGCTCGACGGCGGCGCCTCGTTCTTCACCACCGGGATCGACTCGGGGTTCGCCAACGACGTGCTGCCGCTGGTCTTGACGGGGGTCTCGCGCGTGATCGAGTCGGTGCGCGTCACGGAGATGTTCAACTACGCCACCTATCCGGACCGCTCGGCCGTCTACGAGATTCTGGGGTTCGGGCAGCCGCCGGAGTACCAGGCGTTCGCGGCGCAGCCGGGCATGTTCGCGTTCGGCTGGGGCCCGGTGTTGCACCAGCTGGCCGCCGGGCTGGGCGTCAAGATCGACGACATCCAGGAGACCAACGAGCGCATTCCGGCCACCGAGTCGTTCGACACGCCGACCGGCCACATCGCCGCGGGCACGATCGCGGCGATGCGCTCGACGCTGACCGGGTACGTCGACGGCAAGGCCACGTTCGTCCTCGACCACGTCACGCGGATGCGTGACGACGTCGCCCCGGACTGGCCGCAGCCGTCGATCTCCCTGCCGCCCAAGGATCTCGGCTACGGGCCGGCGTCGGGTCGCGGCCTGTATCGCGTCGAGATCGAGGGCTCCCCGAGCATGCGGTGCGAGTTCGAGATGGCCGAGGATTTCGACCACGACCTGGGGGCACGGATCGCGGGCGCCTCGCGCATGGTGAACGCGATTCCCGCGGTCTGCGCGGCGGCGCCGGGCCTGCTGTCCGCGCTGGACCTACCGCTGGTCACCGGGGCCGGGTTGGTCCGCCCGGTGGCGGGGCCCCCGCCCGACAGCCGCCTGTTCTAGGGCTCGGGGAACGTCGCGGCGGCCAGCTCGAGGATCTCCGCGCGGTCGGCCGGCAGGAGGAACCCGGCGCGGATCGCCGCGTCGAGCGCCGCGGTGAAGCGGCCCAGGTATTCCGCTTTGCCGCCCGGGTAGAGGCGGCGCAGCGTCGCGACGTCGAAGGGCTCGCCGGAACCGAAGATCAGCGACATCGCGCTTTCCTGGCTGCCCAGGCCCGACGTGCGCGCGGCCGGCACGTCCACCCAGGGGGTTCTGATGCCGCCGCGGGCGATGCCGTTGGCGTCTAAAACCGGTTGCGGCGCCGGGGTTTCGCGCACGTCAAGGGTCGGCGCGCACGGTGGTGCCGCGCCGGTCCGGACCCACGCCGTCAGCGCGGCGAGCCCCGCTTGCAGCACGTAGTGGTGCTGGGGAGCGAAATTGATGTAGTGCGTGAGCCGCTGGCCCATCAGCATGTCGGTCGGCGCGTAGGCCGCCACCACGTCGGTCAGCGGCGCCGAGCCGTCGTCGATGAACGCGACCTGGATGGTGTAGTTGTCGGCGTGCGCGGTGCCCGCGATCTCCCAGACCCGCAACCGCTCGTTGTCGGGCCGCCGGGCGAAGTAATACCCTTCGCGGGCCCCGCCGAACAGGTCGGTCTCGGTGATGACCGCCAACACCGGGACGCGCAGGTCGGCGCGAAACGGAACGGCTTGTGGTGCAACCGATTCGGCGAAGATGGAGCCGCCGTCCAACGGCGCGGCCGGCCCGAAGCGGGAGTGCACCAGGAAGCCGTCGTAACCGGGGGCCAGGGCGTCGACGTCGTTGACATAGGTGGTGAGGAACATGGCCGACTGCGACTCGCCCACGGCGATGACGTCGCGCACCGGCAGGTGATCCACCACGGCGCCCCGCACCAGCCGGGCGGCCTGGGAGAAGATGTCGTAGGCGAATGCGTCGCCCGGGTGGTGCAACGGCGCGTAGCGGATGGGGTCCTGGCTCTTCAGCGACATGTCCGCGCCGAGCATGCTGGCGCCGCCCTGCACCCCGACGCTCTGCGCGGACACCGCTACATAGGCGTACCCGGCGCGGACGATCTCGCGGTGCGCCATCATCCACACGGCGGGCGCGTCGATGCCGCCGCTGACGTTCAGCCACTCGACCAGGACGGTGCCGTTGAACGCCGCGCGGTCGACGGGCGTCAGCGCCACCACCCGCGTGGTGTAGTCGGCGGTCCGCGACGGGATTGGCTGTCCGCCATCGGCGTCCGAGTACGACGACGCGGTGCCGGAGACGAAGAATTCTTGCGCCGCGTAGCCGATCCCGCCGAGGTCGAACCCGCCCAGCAGCAGGGCCGGGCGGCCGGCGACGGGTGTCACCTCGGGGATCACCGCGCCCCCGGCGGCCCGACGCGGCCGTAGGCGTTCCGGGCCCGCGTCGACGTCGCGCGGACCGCGTCCTTGGCGTCGCGGGGCGACCGCCCACCGGCGGCGGAACTCACCCGCATCACACTACGCAGTGTCGTCGGGCGCGGGCCGCACTCGGAGCCATTACGCTGCCCCTGATGGCTACCACCCGCACTGAACGCTCCTTCGACGGGTTCGGTGGCGTGCGCATCGTCTACGACGTGTGGACACCCGACACCGCCCCGCGCGCGGTCGTGGTGCTGTCCCACGGCCTGGGCGAGTACGCCCGCCGCTACGACCACGTCGCGCAGCGCTTCGGCGAGGCCGGTCTGGTCACCTACGCGCTGGACCATCGCGGGCACGGCCGCTCCGCCGGGAAGCGGGCGCTGGTGCGCGACATCTCCGAATACACCGCCGACTTCGACACTTTGGTGGGGATCGCCGGCCGGGAACACCACGGGCTCAAGTGCATCGTGTTGGGGCACAGCATGGGCGGCGGCATCGTGTTCGCCTACGGCGTCGAGCGCCCGGACAACTACGACCTCATGGTGTTGTCCGGCCCGGCGGTGGCCGCGCAGGACCAGGTGTCGCCGCTGCTGGCGCTGGCCGCCAAGGTGCTCGGCGTCATCGTGCCCGGCCTGGCCGTGCAGGAACTCGACGTCGACGCGATCTCGCGCGATCCCGCGGTGGTCGCGGCCTACCGCAACGATCCGCTGGTGTACCACGGCAAGGTCCCGGCCGGCATCGGCCGCGCCCTGCTGCAGGTCGGCGAGACCATGCCGCAACGCGCGCCGGCCCTGACCGCGCCGCTGCTCGTGGTCCACGGGGCGGAGGACCGGCTGGTCCCGGTGGCCGGCAGCCGCCGGCTGGTGGACTGCGTGGGGTCGACCGACGTCGAATTCAAGGTGTACCCCGGGCTCTACCACGAAGTTTTCAACGAGCCCGAACGCGACCAGGTGCTCGACGACGTGGTCTCCTGGATCGCCAAGCGGCTGTGACCGCCGGCGGTGTCGGATTGCCTGGGTAGGTTGGCGCTATGACTGACAACAAGATGCTGGGGCGCATCGCCGCGCTGTTGCGTCAGGCCGAGGGCACCGACAACGCGCACGAGGCCGACGCGTTCATGAGCGCCGCGCAACGCCTCGCGACGGCGGCGTCCATCGATCTCGCGGTGGCCCGGTCGCATTCGGCGCAGCGTTCGGCGGCGCAGGCGCCGACGCAGCGGACCATCACCGTCGGGGAGGCCGGGACCAAGGGCCTGCGGACCTACGTGCAGCTGTTCGTGGTCATCGCGGCCGCCAACGACGTGCGCTGCGACGTGGCGTCGAATTCGACGTTCCTCTACGCCTACGGGTTCCCGGAGGACATCGACGCCAGCCATGCCCTGTACGCGAGCCTGGTGGTCCAGATGGTGCGGGCCTCCGACGCCTACCTGGCCACGGGCGCGCACCGGCCGACGCCGACGATCACCGCCCGCCTCAACTTCCAGCTGGCGTTCGGGGCGCGCGTCGGGCAGCGCCTGTCCGAGGCGCGCGAGCAGGCGCGCAGCGAGGCCACCAAGGATCGCCGCCGGGCTCCCGGGACGGCAATCGCGTTGCGCGACAAGGAACTCGAGCTACACGACTACTACCGGGGCGCCTCCAAGGCCCGCGGTACCTGGCGGGCCAGCCGGGCGTCGTCCGGGTACTCGTCGGCGGCGCGACGCGCGGGTGATCGGGCCGGCCGGCGCGCCCGGCTGGGCAACAGCCCCGAACTGCCCGGCTCGCGGAGCGCGCTGCGCGGGTGACGCGCGAGGGGCCGGCACGGCGGGACACCCAGCGCGCCCAGGTGTACGCGGCCGAGGAGTTCGTCCGCACGCTGTTCGACCGCGCCGCCGAGCACGGCTCACCGGCGGTCGAGTTCTTCGGCGCGCAATTGACGCTGCCCCCCGAGGGGCGCTTCGGCTCGATCGACGCCGTCCAGCGTTACGTCGACGACGTGCTGGCGCTCCCGGCGGTGTTGCGGCGGTGGCCGTCGGTGCCGCCGTTGCGAGTTAGGGCGCGCCGCGCCGCCACCGCGGCGCATTACGAGAACCGCGAGGGCGCCGGCGTCATCGCCGTCCCCGACCGCGACACCGCCGACTGGGCGCTGCGCGAGCTGGTGATCCTGCATGAGGTGGCGCATCACCTGTGCCAGGCGGAGCCGCCGCACGGGGCCGAGTTCGTCGCGACGTTTCGCGAGCTGGCCGAGCTGGTGATGGGGCCCGAACTCGGCCACGTGCTGCGCGTCGTCTACGCGAAAGAGGGTGTGCGGTGAGCGCTTTGGACCCGGACGCGCGGGCCCGCGACGTCGAGGAGCGAATGACCGACGACGAGCGATTCGCGCTGCTGGTCTGCGTCATCGGCCCGAGCGACATGTGGCCGGCGCGCGACCCGCGCATCCCGCCGGACGTCGAGACGAGCACCGGCTACGCGCCGGGCGTGGCGCGCCTGGGCATCCCGGCGCTGCGGATGAACGACGCGGGCCTGGGCGTCACCAACCCCGGCTACCGGCCCGGCGATACCGCCACCGCGCTGCCCTCCGGCCAGGCCCTGGCGGCCACCTTCAACCCGGCCCTGGCCCGCGCCGCCGGCGCGGTGATCGGCAGCGAGGCCCGCGCCCGCGGCATCAACGTCCAGCTGGCGGGCGCGATGAACCTGGCGCGCGATCCCCGCAACGGCCGCAACTTCGAGTACCTGTCCGAGGATCCGCTGCTGACGGCGGCGCTGGCCGCCGAGTCGGTCAACGGCATCCAGCGCCACGGGGTGATCTCGACGGTCAAGCACTACTCGCTGAACTGCAACGAGACCAACCGGCACTGGCTGGACGCCGTCGTCGACCCCGCCGCGCACCGCGAGTCCGACCTGTTGGCGTTCGAGATCGCCATCGAGCGGTCCCAGCCGGGATCGGTGATGACCGCCTACAACAAGGTCAACGGCGCCTACGCCGCCGCCAACGACGTCCTGCTCAACGACGTGCTGAAGGGCGCGTGGGGGTTTCGCGGCTGGGTGATGTCCGACTGGGGCGGCACACCCGGCTGGGAGTGCGCGCTGCGCGGCCTGGACCAGGAGTGCGGTGCCCAGCTCGACACCCTGTTCTGGCAGTCCGAGGCGTTCTCGGAGCAACTGCGCGGGGCCTACGCCGACGGTCGGCTTCCCCGGGACCGGCTCTCGGACATGGTGCGCCGGATCCTGCGCTCGATGTTCGCGGTGGGGATCGACGGTTGGCGTGCGTCACCCCAGCCGCCACCGGACACCCAGGCGCACAACGAGATTGCGCTCGAGATCGCTCGACAAGGCGTCGTGTTGCTGACCAACCGCGACGTCTTGCCGTTGCGGCCCGACACCCGCATCGCGGTCATCGGCGGCTACGCACACCTCGGCGTGCCGATCGGCTACGGCTCGAGCGCCGTCGTGCCGCCCGGCGGTTACGCGGCCGTGATACCGATCGGCGGGCACGGCCTGATGGCCTCGATGCGCAACCTGCACCTGCTGCCGTCTTGCCCCCTCGACGAGCTCCGCACACAGTTGCCCTCCGCCACAATCGAATTCGATCCGGGCGTCAGCCCCGGCGAGGCGGCCCTGGCCGCGCGGCGCGCCGACGTCGCGATCGTCTTCGCGATCCGGGTCGAGGGGGAGGGGTTCGACATTCCCGACCTGTCGCTGCCGTGGGGACAGGACGACGTGATCGCCGCGGTCGCCGCCGCCAACCCCAACACCGTGGTGGTGCTGCAGACCGGTAACCCGGTGACCATGCCCTGGCTGGAGTCCGTCAAATCCGTTGTGCAGGGCTGGTATCCGGGGCAGGCCGGCGCCCAGGCCCTCGCGGAGGTGCTCACGGGCCGGGTCAATCCGTCCGGGCGGCTGCCGGTCACCTTCCCGGCCGGCCTGGAGCAGACGCCGCGGCCCCGGCTGCCGGGCGCGGGCGAACCGTGGGGAGCTGCGGTCACCGTCGACTACGCCGAGGGCGCCGAGATCGGGTACCGCTGGTTCGCCCGCACCGGCCAGACGCCGCTGTTCGCCTTCGGGCATGGGTTGTCCTACACCAGGTTCGAATACCGCGACCTGGCGGTGGACGGGGGTGACACGGTGACGGCCCGCGTCACCGTGGCCAACGTCGGCGACCGCGCCGGCGCCGACGTGGTGCAGCTCTACCTGCGGGCGGCGCCGGGCGAGCAGCGGTTGCGGCTGCTGGGGTTCGAACGGGTCGAGCTCGAACCGGGCGCCACCCGCCGGGTCACCCTCGCCGCCGACCCGCGGCTGCTGGCCCGCTACGACGCCGCGGCGGGATGCTGGCGGATCGAGGCGGGCCGGCACACCGTGGCGGTGGCGGCGTCGGCGACCGCGGCGGGCCTCGCGGCCACCGCCGAGCTGACCGGCCGCGCGTTCGGCCGGTAGGCCGCGGCGTCGGTGGCCGACGGCCCGGCGCGCGGACCTAGCGGACGGGGGTCAGCTCGTCGCCGCAGGTGCAGCGGTAGGCCTCGGTGGCCCCGGAGCAGTGGCAGGGATCCTCGACGCGGACGCGACACCCGCACCCGTCGTGGCCGCAGCTGAGCAGGGTTCCTGCGTCGTAACTTGGCATGTCACTCACCTTTTCCTCGTGTCGGTACCTCGTGGACCGCGCTCGGTCACGCCTTCAGCGTATACCCCCTACGGGTATGCGGTAAAGGGCATGGCGGGCCGGGACCCCCCGTGCCAAGGCCGCGGCCCGCGGTTAGCGTGGGGTCCATGACCGACAACTTCACGCCGCAGGACGTCGACGCCTTCCTGGACATCACCGTGATCGGTGACGATCCGGCGCTGAGCGCGGCGCTGCAGGACAGCACCGCGGCCGGCCTGCCGCCGATCGCGGTGTCCGCGCAGCAGGGCAAGTTCTTGAGCCTGCTCGCGGGAGTCGCCCAGGCGCGCCGCATCCTCGAGCTGGGCACCCTGGGCGGGTTCAGCACCATCTGGCTGGCCCGCGGCGCCGGCCCGCAGGGTCAGGTCGTGACGCTGGAATACGAGGACAAGCACGCGCAGGTCGCCCGGGGCAACCTGGAGCGAGCCGGGGTGGCCGACCGGGTGCAGGTGCTCGTCGGCGCGGCGCTGGACACTCTGCCCACGCTCGAAGGACCGTTCGACCTGATCTTCATCGACGCCGACAAGGAGAACTACCCGTCCTACCTCGAGTGGGCGGTACGGTTGGCGCGCCCCGGCTCGATCATCGTGGTCGACAACGTCATTCGGCAGGGGCAGATCCTGGACGCGGAATCCGACGCGCAGGCGCGGGCGGTGCGCCAGACGCTGCAGGCGATGGGCGAGCACCCGAAGCTGGACACGGCGGTGCTGCAGACCGTCGGCGCGAAACGCTGGGACGGGTTCGCCATCGCGCGGGTGACCTAGCGGCGCCCGCCCGGCGACGGTGCTAGCCGCAGACCGCGCCGATGGCCGCGGAGCTCACCAGCTTGACGTACTTGGCCAGCACGCCCGTCTTGTAGCGCGGCGGAGGCGGGGTGAAACCCGTTCGCCGCGAGTCGAATTCGTCTGGGTCGGCCAACACGTCGAGGGTGCGGTTCGCGACGTCTAGCCGGATCCGGTCGCCGTCGCGCAGGAACGCGACGGGACCGCCGTCGACCGCCTCGGGCGCGATGTGGCCGACGCACAGGCCGGTGGTGCCACCGGAGAACCGGCCGTCGGTCAGCAGCAGGACATCCTTGCCCAGCCCGGCGCCCTTGATCGCGCCGGTGATGGCGAGCATCTCCCGCATGCCCGGGCCGCCCTTGGGACCCTCGTAGCGGATCACCACGGCGTCACCCGCGGTGATGGTGCCGTCCTCCAGGGCGTCCAGCGCCGCCCGCTCGCCGTCGAAAACCCTTGCGGTGCCCTCGAACACATCGGAGTCGAAGCCGGCCGACTTGACCACCGCGCCCTCGGGCGCCAGCGACCCACGCAGGATGGTGATGCCGCCCGTGGGATGGATCGGGTCGCTCAGGGCGCGCAGCACCTTGCCGTCCGGGTCGGGCGGGGCGATGGCGGCCAGGTTCTCGGCCACCGTCTTGCCGGTCACCGTGAGGCAGTCGCCGTGCAGCAGGCCCGCGTCCAGCAGGGCCTTCATCATGACGGGCACGCCGCCGATGTGGTCGACGTGCGACATCACGTGCCGGCCGAACGGCTTGACGTCGGCCAGGTGCGGCACCTTGGCGCCGATCCGGCTGAAGTCGTCGAGCGTCAGCGCGACGTCGGCCTCGTGGGCGATGGCCAGCAGGTGCAGCACCGCATTGGTCGAGCCGCCGAACGCCATCACCACCGCGATCGCGTTCTCGAAGGCCTCCTTGGTGAGGATGTCGCGGGCGGTGATGCCGCGCCGCAGCAGCTCCACGACGGCCTGGCCGCTGCGCCGGGCGAACCCGTCGCGGCGGCGGTCGGTGGCCGGCGGCGCCGCGCTGCCGGGGATCGACATGCCGAGCGCCTCGGCGGCGCTGGCCATCGTATTGGCCGTGTACATGCCCCCGCAGGCGCCTTCGCCGGGACAGATGGCCCGCTCGATCGCGTCGACGTCCTCGCGCGACATCAGCCCGCGCGCGCAGGCGCCGACGGCCTCGAACGCGTCGATGATCGTCACCTCGCGCTCGCTGCCGTCGGAGAGCTTGGCCACCCCGGGCAGGATCGAGCCGGCGTAGAGGAACACCGACGCCAGGTCCAGCCGGGCGGCGGCCATCAGCATGCCCGGCAGCGACTTGTCGCAGCCGGCCAGCAGCACCGAGCCGTCGAGCCGCTCGGCCTGCATCACGGTCTCCACGCTGTCGGCGATCACCTCGCGCGACGCCAGCGAGAAGTGCATGCCCTCGTGGCCCATCGAGATGCCGTCGGACACCGAGATGGTGCCGAACTCCAGCGGGTAACCCCCGGCGGCGAACACCCCCTCCTTCACCGCCTTGGCGAGCCGGTCCAGCGACAGGTTGCACGGCGTGATCTCGTTCCAGGACGAGGCGACGCCGATCTGCGGCTTGGCGAAGTCCTCGTCGCCCATCCCCACGGCGCGCAGCATGCCGCGGGCGGCGGCCTTCTCCAGGCCGTCGGTGACGTCGCGGCTGCGCGGCTTGATGTCGGTGACCGGGCGCGAATCAGTTGGTGTGGCCATGGGAGCAAGTATGCCTGAGCTGGCGAAACGGCCAGGCTGCCGGGGTCATACCCCGACGGGGTATAACCTGAGGGCCGAAGCAGGCAGGGGTGAGACCACGATGAGCGACGCGCACGGGTATTCGCAGCGCAAGGACGACTACGCCAAGCGACTGCGCCGCATCGAGGGCCAGGTGCGCGGCATCGCGCGGATGATCGAGGACGACAAGTACTGCATCGACGTCCTCACCCAGATCAGCGCCGTCAACAGCGCGCTGCGCGCGGTGGCGTTGAACCTCCTCGACGAGCACCTCGGCCACTGCGTCACCCGGGCCGTGGCCGAGGGCGGCGACGACGCCCAGGACAAGCTCGCCGAGGCCTCCGCCGCGATCGCGCGCCTCGTCCGTTCCTGATCGGTGATCTAGTTGAGGGCGTTTTGAAACCGCGACTTGGGTGAACTCGTTGCGGCAATGCGTAGCGTAAAGGCATTGTGAGCGCGCCAGTGATTTCGACCAGAAGACCGGCTACCCCGGCCGACGCCCGTGTGATGAGTTCTGACGCCGAGATTCCCGCCGCCCCCGCGCGTACGTGGACGCCACGGATCGCCGCGCAGCTCACCGTGCTCGCCGCGGCGGCCTTCACCTACGTCACCGCCGAGCTGCTGCCCGTCGGGGCGTTGCCGGCCATCGCCCGCAACCTGCACGTCAGCCTGGTGCTGGTGGGCACGCTGTTGACCTGGTACGCGCTGGTGGCGGCGCTGACCACCGTCCCGCTGGTGCGCTGGACCGCGCACGTGCCGCGGCGTCGTGTGCTGGTCCTGAGCCTGACGTGCCTGACCGTCTCCCAGGTGATCTCGGCCCTGGCGCCCACCTTCGCGGTGCTGGCCGTCGGCCGGGTGCTGTGCGCGATCACGCACGGCCTGCTGTGGTCGGTGATCGCCCCGATCGCGACCCGGCT
>NZ_LZKC01000326.1:0-5916 GCF_001672685.1 Mycobacterium sp. E2462 | reverse complement strand
GCTGCGGGCGGCCCGAACGTCATTGCAGGCCGACGCGCCGGTGCTGGTCCAGGTGCCGCGCCGCGGGTACGTGCCGTCGCTGGCGTGCGCCCGCTGCCGCGCGATCGCCCGGTGTCGGCAGTGCACGGGCCCGCTGTCGCTGCAGGACGGCGGCCAGGCGCTGGTGTGCCGCTGGTGTGGGCGCCTCGACCCGACGCGGCGCTGCGCCCGGTGTGGCTCGGACGCGGTGCGCGCCGTCGTGGTCGGCGCCCGCCGCACCGCGGAGGAACTGGGCCGCGCGTTCCCCGGGACGCCGGTGATCACGTCGTCGGGCGACGGGGTGGTGTCCGGGATCGGCGCCGGACCGGCCCTGGTGATCGCCACCCCGGGCGCGGAGCCGCGCGCGCCTGACGGTTACGGGGCGGCGTTGCTGTTGGACACTTGGGCGCTGCTGGGCCGCCAGGACCTACGCGCCGCCGAGGACGCGTTGTGGCGCTGGATGAGCGCCGCCGCGCTGGTCCGCCCCCGCGGTGCCGGCGGCGTCGTGCTGGCGGTCGCCGACTCGACGATCCCGACGGTGCAGTCGCTGATCCGCTGGGACCCGGTCGGCCACGCCGAAGCCGAGTGGGCCGCGCGCGCCGAGCTGGGCCTGCCGCCCTGCGTGCATATGGCCGCCGTGGACGGCACCCCCGCCGCGGTGCGCGAACTGCTCGAGGAGGCGCAGCTGCCTCGGGAGGCCGACCTGCTGGGCCCGGTGGACCTGCCGGCCGGCGTGCGCCGCCCGGCCGGGATCGCCGCCGACGCGCCGGTGACCCGGATGCTGGTGCGCGTCCCGCGGCCGCAGGGCCTGGCGCTGGCGGCCGCGCTGCGCCGGGGGATCGGCGTCGTCAGCGCGCGACAGACCGGCGAGCCCGCGCGCGTGCAGATCGATCCCCTGCACATCGGCTAGCTCGACACCATAGCCGGGGGGCATTGTGCGCGTAGTCAACAATCACTGTCTACGATATTGGAAGGTTGCTACACTTTCTCTCTTCAGCCGCCGACAACCCGGACGCGATCGTCGAGGAGGGCCACATGGCAGCGGACAATCCGGCCACGGTCGACGAGTCACTGGACGTCATCACCGATTCCCTGTTGACGGCTTCCCGGTTGCTGATGGCGATGTCGGCGCGCTCCATCGGTCAGGTCGACGACACCATCACCATTCCGCAGTTCCGCACGCTGGTGATCCTGTCGAACCGGGGGCCGGTCAACCTGGCGACCCTGGCGGGTTTGCTCGGGGTGCAACCGTCGGCGACCGGCCGGATGGTCGACCGTCTGGTGGCCGCCGGGCTGATCGACCGGTTGCCGCACCCGACCTCGCGGCGCGAGCTGCTCGCCGCGCTCACGCCGCGCGGCCGCGAGGTGGTGCGGCAGGTCACCGCCCACCGGCGGGCCGAGATCGCCGGGATCGTGGAGAAGATGCCGCCCGCCGAACGCCACGGGCTGGTCCGCGCCCTGACGGCGTTCACCGCCGCCGGCGGCGAGCCCGACGTGCACCTCGACGCCGATTTCGACCTGTAGGCCGCTCAGCGTTTCTCGGCCGTCACCAACACGAACTCCCACTGCATGGCGCCGTCGACGAGGTACTCCTCGGCGAGTTCGACCAGCTGGGCGTCCAGCTCGTCGGCCAGCACCCGGTTGTGCCCGATGTTGGCGTAGGCCTCGATCGTCGGCCCGTAATTGCTCTTGAAGTAGCGGTGGACGGCCTCGGCGCTGGCGAACCGGTCGACGGTCAACAGGCCGAACGCGGCGCGGAATTCGCGCACGCGGTCACCGAACAAGGCGGCGACGTAGCCGGGGCGCCCCCACAACGTCGCGGGCGGCGTCGCCTGGGACAGGCTGGGCCGGTAGGGCCGGATGGTGGCGAGCATCCGGCCGAAGAAGCCGCCCGGCGTCCAGCTGATCACGGCGATGGTGCCACCCGGGCGGCAGACCCGGACCAGCTCGTCGGCGGCGCGCTGCTGGTCCGGGGCGAACTGCACCCCGATCGCCGAGACCACGATGTCGAACTCGCCGTTGCCGAACGGCAGCGCGTGGGCATTGGCTTCGCGGTAGTCAAGGGTCAGGCCGCGGGCGTCGGCGCGGGCCTGCGACCTCGCTAACAGCTCGGGCGTCAGGTCGCTGGACACCACCTCGGCGCCCGCGGCGGCGGCCGGCAGCGAGATGTTGCCGGAACCGGCGGCGACGTCGAGCACCCGCGTGCCGGGGCCGATGCCGGCCGCCTCGACCAGAACCGGGCCGAGCGGCGCCATCACCTCCTCGGCCATCAGGGCGTAATCGCCCAGCGCCCACACCGTGCGGTTGGTAGCGGCGTCGATGGTCATCGAACCTCCTGGGGTGAAGTGGGGCCGGCTGCCGACATCGTCGTCATGGGCTGACGCCATAACAGTAAGTAGTAGCAACAATGTGTATGAGCAACAATATACACACGCAAGATGGTGTCGCCTGAGCGCCTTCGCCGGCTCCCTACACTGTGCCGGTGCGTCTTGTTTTCGCCGGCACGCCCGAACCCGCGCTCCCGGCGCTGCGTCGCCTCATCGAATCGCCGCGGCACGAGGTGATCGCGGTGCTGACCCGTCCCGACGCCGCCGCCGGCCGGCGCGGCAGGCCCGAGCCGTCGCCGGTGGCCCGCGAGGCGCTCGACCACGGCATCCCGCTGCTGCGGCCCGCGCGCCCCAACAGCGCGGAGTTCGTCGCCGAGCTGGCGGAGCTGGCGCCGGACTGTTGCGCGGTGGTCGCCTACGGCGCCCTGTTGCGGGACGGCCTGCTGGCGGTGCCGCCGCACGGGTGGATCAACCTGCACTTCTCGTTGCTGCCCGCGTGGCGGGGCGCGGCGCCGGTCCAGGCGGCGATCGCGGCGGGCGATTCCCTCACCGGCGCCACCACCTTCTTGATCGAACCGAGTTTGGATTCGGGGCCGGTCTACGGCGTGGTCACCGAGACCATCCGGCCCACCGACACCGCCGGGGAGCTGCTGGACCGGCTGGCCGTCTCGGGCGCGGCGTTGCTGTCGACGACGCTCGACGGCATCGCCGACCAGACGCTGACGCCGCGGCCGCAGCCGACCGAGGGGGTCAGCGTGGCGCCGAAGATCACCGTCGAGGAGGCCAGGGTGCGTTGGGACCTGCCGGCGTTGGTGGTCGAGCGCCGCGTGCGGGCCGTCACGCCCAACCCGGGCGCGTGGACCATGATCGGTGACCTGCGCGTCAAGCTGGGGCCGGTGCACCTGGACGAGGCGCCGATCCCGTTGGCGCCCGGCGCGATTCACGTCGGCCGCAACAGCGTGTGGGTCGGCACGGGATCGCAGTCCGTGCGGCTGGGTCACCTGCAGCCGCCCGGCAAGAGACCGATGGACGCCGCCGACTGGGCCCGCGGAGCCCGGCTGGACCCGCAGGCGCGGGCGTCGTGAGCGCGGCACCGCGCCGCCGGCGCCGGCCCCTCGACCCGGCGCGCGCCGCCGCGCTCGACGTGCTGCGCGCGGTGAGCGAGCGCGACGCCTACGCGAACCTGGCGTTGCCGGCGCTGCTGCGGGAGCGCGGCATCACCGGCCGCGACGCGGCGTTCGCCACCGAACTCACCTACGGGACCTGCCGCAGCCGCGGGCTGCTCGACGCGATCATCGGTGCGGCCGCCAAGCGCGCGCCGGCGGCGATCGACCCGAAGCTGCTCGACCTGCTGCGGCTCGGGGCCTATCAACTGCTGCTCACCCGCGTGGACGCGCATGCCGCCGTCTCCACCACCGTCGAGCAGGCGGGCATCGAATTCGATTCGGCCCGAGCGGGTTTCGTCAATGGGGTGCTGCGCACCATCTCGGGGCGGGACGAGGCGTCGTGGGTCGCCGAGCTCGCCCCCGACGCGGCGCGCGACCCGATCGGGCACGCCGCCTTCACGCGGGCCCATCCGCGCTGGGTCGCGCAGGCGTTCGCCGACGCGCTGGGCGCAGCCGCGGGCGAACTACCGGCGATCCTGGCCAGCGACGACGAGCGGCCGCAGGTCCACCTGGCGGCCCGCCCGACCGCCGTGAGCGCCGCCGAGCTGGCCGACGCGGTGGGGGGCACCGTCGGGCGGTATTCCCCGTACGCGGTGTACCTGCCCGGCGGGGATCCGGGGCAACTGACGCCGGTGCGCGACGGTGCCGCCCTGGTGCAGGACGAGGGCAGCCAGCTGGTCGCCCGGGCGTTGACGCTGGCCCCGGTCGACGCCGACGCGGGCCGGTGGCTGGACCTGTGCGCCGGACCGGGCGGCAAGACGGCGCTGCTGGCGGCGCTGGGCGTCGGCTCAGGGGCGCGCGTCACCGCGGTGGAGCCCGCCCCGCGCCGCGCCGACCTGGTGGCCGAGAACACCCGCGGGTTGCCGGTCGACGTCGTGCGGGTCGACGGTCGCGAGAGTGGGCTGGAGCCCGGCTTCGACCGGGTGCTCGTCGACGCCCCGTGCACGGGCCTGGGGGCGCTGCGCCGCCGGCCGGAGGCGCGGTGGCGGCGGCAGCCCAGCGACGTGCCGCCGCTGGCCAAGCTGCAACGCGAGCTGCTGGCCGCCGCGATCGCGCTGACCCGCCCGGGCGGTGTGGTGCTGTACGCCACCTGTTCGCCGCACCTGGCCGAGACCGTCGGCGTGGTCGCCGACGCGCTGCGCCGTCACCCGGTGTCCGCGCTGGACACCCGGCCGCTGTTCGACGGCGTCGACCAGTTGGGCGCCGGGCCGTACGTGCAGCTGTGGCCGCACCGCCACGGCACCGATGCGATGTTCGCCGCCGCGTTGCGCCGCGAGGCGGCGTGACGCGAAGGCGAACCGATGGTGCTGCCGCCGCCGCGTTGCGCCGCGAGGCGGCGTGACGCGAAGGCGAACCGATGGTGCTGCCGCCGCCGCGTTGCGCCGCGAGGCGGCGTGACGCGAAGGCGAACCGATGGTGCTGCCGCCGCCGCGTTGCGCCGCGAGGCGGCGTGACGCGAAGGCGAACCGATGGTGCTGCCGCCGCCGCGTTGCGCCGCGAGGCGGCGTGACGCGAAGGCGAACCGATGGTGCTGCCGCCGCCGCGTTGCGCCGCGAGGCGGCGTGACGCGAAGGCGAACCGATGGTGCTGCCGCCGCCGCGTTGCGCCGCGAGGCGGCGTGACGCGAAGGCGAACCGATGGTGCTGCCGCCGCCGCGTTGCGCCGCGAGGCGTGAAGCCCTCATCGGGGCTCAGTAAGGTGGCGCTCATGGCTGGCAATTCCGGGAGACCGCTGATCGCGCCCTCGATCCTGTCCGCAGATTTCGCGCGGCTCGCCGACGAGGCCGCCGCGGTGACCGGCGCCGACTGGCTGCACGTCGACGTGATGGACAACCACTTCGTGCCGAACCTGACCCTCGGCCTGCCGGTGGTGGAGAGCCTGCTGGCGGCGACGAAGATCCCGATGGACTGCCACCTGATGATCGAGGACCCGGACCGCTGGGCACCGCCCTACGCCGAGGCCGGGGCCTACAACGTCACCTTCCACGCCGAGGCCACCGACAACCCGATCGGGGTCGCCCGCGACATCCGCGCGGCGGGCGCCAAGGCGGGCATCAGCGTCAAGCCGGGAACTCCGCTGGAGCCTTACCTGGAGGTGCTGACGCATTTCGACACGCTGCTTATCATGTCGGTGGAGCCGGGCTTCGGCGGCCAGAGCTTCATCCCCGACGTGCTGGGCAAGGTCCGCGCCGCGCGCAAGCTGATCGAGGCGGGGGAGCTGACGATCCTGGTCGAGATCGACGGCGGCATCAACTCCGACACCATCGAGCAGGCGGCCGAGGCCGGCGTCGACTGCTTCGTGGCCGGGTCGGCCGTGTACGGCGCGCAGGACCCGGAGGCCGCGGTCGAGGCGCTGCGGCGCCAGGCCGCCGCGGCGTCGCCACACCTGCGCGGATGACCGTGCCC
>NZ_LZKC01000325.1:0-28775 GCF_001672685.1 Mycobacterium sp. E2462 | reverse complement strand
GCGGCTTGACCGCGACGGTCCACTCCTTGACGGTGTGCTCGGCCTCGTAGACCTCGCCCATCCCGCCGCGGCCCAGCCCGCCCAACACCCCGCCGTACTCGAGCGGACCGCTGCCGTGGGCCCCCGACAGCGGACCGGTTGCCACCGGCGCGCAGCCGCCGTACTACCAGGCCGGCGGCGCCAGCTGGGCGGGACCGCCGCAGTTCACCGCGGCGCCGCCGTGGAGTCAGCCACCGGCCAAGCAGGCGCGCAACCTGTGGCCCGTCATCGCCGCCGTCGCGGTGGTCTTCGTCCTCGTCGCCGCGGGCGTCGGCGTTTGGCTGATCACGCGGCCCACGCCGGCGCCGCCGCCGCCCCCTCCCCTGTCGGCGGACCGCCTCAGCGGTCTGCTGCTGCCCGCGCCCGACGTCAACACCGTCATGGGCGCGTCGGCCATGCAACCGGGCAAACTCATTACGACCATGGACAATTCGTCGGTGCGGGTGTCGACGTCGGACTGCCAGGGTGCGCTGTACACGACTCAAGATCCCGTCTACGCCGGCACCGGCTACACGGCCATCAACGGGCTGGTCTCCTCAGAACCGGGCGACAATTACGACCATTGGGTGAACCAGGCCGTGGTGCTGTTCCCGTCGGCCGAGAAGGCCAAGGCCTTCCTGCAGGCGTCGACCGACAAGTGGAAGAGCTGCGCGGGCAAGACGGTGACGGTCACCAACAAGAGCAAGACCTACAGGTGGACCTTCGGCCAGGTGCAGGGAGATCCGCCCAAGGTGACGGTGATGGACACCCAGGAGGGCGCCGACGGCTGGGAGTGCGAACGCGCGATGAGCGTGGCCAACAACGTGATCGTCGACATCAACGCGTGCGGCTACCACATCACCGACCAGGCCGGCCAAATCGTGGACAAGATCGTTGCGAAGATCGATGCGCCGTAACGGCTTACGACTGCAAGTCGGGGCCCTGCGCGCGTAGGTCGTCGACCGCCGACATGGCGCCGCGCAGCTTCTCGAGCCATTCCTCGGCGTGTTCGCCGACCAGCTTGACCGACCACGCCAGCGCGTCCGCCCGGGACCGGGCGACCCCCGCGTCGACCAGCGTGTCGAGCACCTGGCGTTCGGGTTGCTTCAATCGCGTCATGACGGGAACGGCGATGTGCGTGAACAGGATTCGCTCCGCGGCGGCGCCGGAACCGACCACCACACCCCAGGAGACCTTGCGCCCGTAACGGCCCTGCGCTTCGTCGGCGATGCGCATCCGCTCCGAACGGGTCTCCTCCCGGAAGCGGGAGGCGCGCCCGGCCGCACGGGCTTGGCTCTCTTGTTTGTCGGCCTCCGCCGCGTCGGCGAGCTTGCCGACCACCGTGATCTCTTCGCGGTCCACGACGACCGTGGGATCGCCGTCGAACCAGGACTCCGGGAGGCGCCCGGCGAACCAGTCCGCGGCGTCACTGGCGTCGGGTTGCTGCGCTTGCTGCCAGCCTCCGGACCGGCCGTGCCGCCGTCCGTGCTCGTGATGCGTTTTCATGATTACATGATTACACCGTTACAGTCATTGCACTCAAGGGATGGCGATGGCGTTCTCCACCGGCGAACGATCACCACGCCTTCGGCGAATCAACCGTTGATACGGCGAGCTCAGCGGCGTAGCTTTGGATGCGAAGCAGGCCCGGAAGCGACCATTCGAAGCGCCGAACCACAGGGTAGAAATTCGGCCGCGTAGGACACGCGTAAGACGGAGTCAGACGCCCCAGAGTCGCCCGGGCCTGCCCTATGCGCCGCGGCGGATCCGGAACAGTTTGGTTTCGGTCTTGATGCCCTTGAGGCGGCGGGCGCCGGCGAATGACCCCTCGAATTGTCCACTGTCACAGACGATGTCCCACACCGAGTCCGCGACCAGCACCGTGCCGGGGCGCGCGACGCCGGTGACGCGGCTGGCCACGTTGACCGGGCTGCCGAACCAATCGCCGGCACGGCTGACCGCCATGCCGGCCGCGGCTCCGGCGCGCAGTCGCGGGAAGTCGTTATCGCCGTCGACAGTGTCGACAAGCTTCACGAGGACGTCGAGAAGCGGCAGCGGCTCGGGGCACACGAGCATCACGGCGTCGCCGATGGTCTTGATGAAGCGCACCGGCGGGACGGTGATGTCCCGGGCCAGGGCGGCCAGCCGATTGGCCAGGTGGCCCAGCTCTTCCGGCGACACCGCCTCCCCGATCCGGGTGAAGCCGACGAGATCCGCGAAGCCGACGGTGACCTGCCGCGCTCCCGGCAGCGGCTTGCCGGCCGCGCGCTCGGCCGCGTTGACCGCCTCGGTTTCCATGGTGTGCCGCAGCTGCATGAACAGCATCTGCTCGATCATCGGGCCGAGCAGCGGAGCGATCTCGCCGACCAACGCCTTGGACGCCTTGGCGATCTCCAGCTCGCTCGCGCCCGGGCGCATGATCGCCGCGAGCGCCGTATACCGCATGACTTCGGCGGTGCGCGACAACCCTTCGGCGAGCACCCGAACCACGAGCAGCAACTGGTCGGGGTCGAGCCCCAACTCGACGAAGCGCTGGATGAAGGCGGCCGCCTCGCCGTCGGCGCGCATGTGGATGGCGGCGTCGGGGTCGTCGACCCGGGCCAGACCGATAGCGCGCTGGACCTTTTGCAGCAGCGCCAGATCGACGCCGTGGGTCTCGCTGATCTCGCGGGCGGATACGTACGTGCCGTCATCACCGATGAGGTGGCGGGTGGCCAGCAACAGCGGCGGATTGGTCGATTTGATCTCGTCGGCCGAGACGCCCTGCTCGAGCAGCCACCGCGCGAGCTCGGCCCGTTCCGTGCGTGCGGCGTCGTCGAGCCCCTCGAGCAAGTCTTCGATATCCCGGTCGCCACCGTCCACGTCGTCAACGTACAGCGCGGGCCGCGACGGCACGCGCTGGCGCGCGCCGCTCAGGACAGGCGATGATCCAGGCGATGAGACGGAAGCGATGAGACGGAAGCGATGACCCCACCACTGGCGTTCGGGTTTCCGCCCGTCATCGATCGGGGCGCCTCGATGCTGATCCTGGGTTCTTTTCCCAGCGCGCAGTCCCTGGCTACAGGTCAGTACTACGCCAACCCGCGCAATGCGTTCTGGCCCATCACCGGTCGACTCTTCGGCTTTGACCCGGCCTCGCCGTATGCGGCGCGACTGAGCGCCCTGCGCGCCCACGGCGTGGCCCTGTGGGATGTACTGCGCGTCTGCCGGCGCGCCGGCAGCGCGGACGCGGCGATCAAACGAGAAGGGTTGCAAGCCAACGACTTCGCCGAGCTGTTCGCCAGCTACCCGGCCATCGACCGGGTGTATTTCAACGGCGCCAAGGCCGAGCAGCTCTACCGCAGGCACGCGGTGGTCTCCGAACGGGTCCGTTATACACGGCTGCCGTCCACCAGCCCGGCGCACGCTGTGCGGCCTGGCGCCACGCTGGCGGCGTGGGGCGCGGCGATCGCGAGCGCGGCGTAGCCGGGCGAAGCGGGTCGCCGCCCACCCGCGAGCCGATCGCGAGCGCGGCGTAGCCGGGCGAAGCGGGTCGCCGCCCACCCGCGAGCCGATCGCGAGCGCGGCGTAGCCGGGCGAAGCGGGTCGCCGCCCACCCGCGAGCCGATCGCGAGCGCGGCGTAGCCGGGCGAAGCGGGTCGCCGCCCACCCGCGCGGCGATCGCGAGCGCGGCGTAGCCGGGCGAAGCGGGTCGCCGCCCACCCGCGAGCCGATCGCGAGCGCGGCGTAGCCGGGCGAAGCGGGTCGCCGCCCACCCGCGAGCCGATCGCGAGCGCGGCGTAGCCGGGCGTCTTAGGACACCGGGGGCCGCCGATGCGCCCACGGCCGGGCATCTTCGATCTGCGCGGCCAGCGACAGCAACGTCGCCTCGTCGTAGGGCCGGCCGACCAGCTGGACCGACAGCGGCAGGCCGCGCCGGTCGAAGTCCCACGGAACCACCGCGGCGGGCTGGCCCGTAAGGTTCCAAATCTGTTGGTACGGAACGGCTTGGCCGACCAGCAGCAAGGTAGACACCGCGCCGCGGTGCTGGTAGGCGCCGATGCGTGAGGGCCCCGTCGCGGTGCCCGGCGTGACGACGACGTCGACGTCGTCGAAGATGGCCTGGACTCGTGAGCTCACCGCGGCCTCGGCGGCCCTGATCGCCGCCATCCGGGCGTCGGAGAAGAACGAACCCAGGCGCGCCATGGAGCGGGTGCGCCGTTCCAGGCGCTCGGGGTGGGGCAGCGCGTCGGCGTCGTCGTAGATGCCGCGCAGGTAGCGGGGCAGGAAGTTGGCCGGGATCGCGGCCGCCGGATAGTCGGGGTCGGCGGCGACGACGTCGTGGCCGAGGTCGGTCAGCAGCGCGCCGGCCTGCTCGACCGCGGCCAGCTCGGCCCGTCCGACGCGCACCGGTAGCGGCGTCGGGGCTTTGGTGCTCAGGGCAATTCGCAATCGGCCGGGGCGGCGCGCCGCCGCCGCGACGAACTCCCCTTCCGGGCCCGGCACCGTGGAGGTGGCGTCGAGGAACAGGGCGGCGTCGCGCACCGAACGGGCGATCGGGCCGTTGACGCTCAACCCGTACCACGCGTCGTCGCGTGGCTCGAGGGACACCCGGTCGCGTTGCGGTTTCACGCCGAACAGGCCGCACCAGGTCGACGGGATGCGAATCGAGCCACCCCCGTCGGAGCCCAGCGCCAGCGGGGCCAGCCCCGCGGCCACGGCGGCGGCGCTGCCCCCGCTGCTGCCACCCGGCGTGCGCCGCGGGTCCCAGGGATTGCGGGTCGCCCCATACGTCAGCGACTCCGTGTACGGCATCATCATCAGCTCGGGCACGTTGGTCTTGCCGAGAATGACGGCGCCCGCCGCGCGCAGCCGGCGCACGACCTCGGCGTCCGAGGTCGCGGCCGGCCCGTGTCCGCCGCTGCCGTACGTCGTCACCTCGCCTTCGACGTCGACGTCGTCCTTGATCGCGACCGGCACGCCCAGCAACGGCAGCCGTTCCCCCGCGTCCAGGCGGTCCTGGGCCACCGCGGCCTCGTAGCGGGCCGTGTCGGCCAGCACCACCCGGTAACAGCGCAACTGGCTGTCCAACCGCGCGATCCGTTCCAGGTAGACCTCGAGCAACTCAGGCGCGGTCAGCTCGCCGTCGGCCAGCATGCGCGCCTGTTCCGCCGCCCCGGCGAAGGCGAGATCGTCCACTGCCGCAGCGTATCCCGCCCCCGACGACGGATTGCCGCCGAGGGGACGCCCGTCATGGCCCGGTGCGCCGAGGTGACACCGGGACCGGCACCGGCCAGTACCGTGGGCCGCATGTCTTGCGTGTTCTGTGCGATCGTCGCCGGCCAGGCTCCGGCCATCCGGATCTCCGAGGACGACGACTACCTGGCCATCCTCGACATCCGGCCGTTCACCCGCGGCCATACGCTGGTGATCCCCAAGCAGCACAGCGTCGACCTCACCGACACCGCGCCCGAAACGTTGGCCGGGATGGTCACGCTGGGCCAGCGGATCGCGCGGGCCGCGCGTGCGACGGAGCTGGCCGACGCCACCAACATCGCCATCAACGACGGCAGCGCCGCCTTCCAAACGGTGTTCCACATCCACCTGCACGTGCTGCCCCGCCGCAACGGCGACAAGCTGTCGGTGGCCAAGGGGCTGGTGCTGCGCCGCGATCCCGACCGCGACGCTACCGGCCAGATCCTGCGGGACGCCTTGGCCCGCATCGACGCGAACCAGTAATACTGGGGTCATGGCGTTCCCGTCCTGGGTCGAGCGGAGGTTGTTGCCGCGCATACTGCGGGTGCACGACGTCGTCTACCGCAACACCCGCGGCTGGATCGGGCACCGCACGCTGCCGACGCCCAGCCTGCTGCTGCACACCGTCGGCGCCAAGACCGGCAAGCCCCGAACCACCTCGCTGAGCTACGCCCGTGACGGCGACGACTACCTCGTCGTCGCGTCCAAAGGCGGCGACCCGCGCGCGCCCGGCTGGTACCACAACCTACGGAACAACCCGGACGTCGAGATCAACGTCGGGCCGCGGCGCTTCGGCGTCACCGCCCGCCCGGTGCTGCCCGACGACCCGGACTACCCGCGGCTCTGGCAACTCGTCAACGACAACAACGAGGACCGCTACACCGCCTACCAGAAAAGGACGTCGCGGCCCATTCCCGTCGTGGTCCTCGCGCCGCGCTGACGTTTGCCCAGCCCGGGGGTTTATTCTCCTTGGGCGCGCGTGAACTCTTGTTCTCTGCACGACGCGGGATCGGCTGGAGCGGCTATGAAACGCTGGACGGGAAACCCGTTTCTGCGGTTCGGGCTGTCCCGTCGCGTCGGCGGCCTGCTCACCGGCGGCTTCGCTCTCGTGGGAGCTCTGGTGGTGGTGTCGTCGCAGGCCGGGTGGGAAGGCGCCGCCGCCACCCGGCCGGTAGACGAGATAGTGATAGCGCTGTGCCTGCTGGTCGGCGCTGCCTGCTCCGGCTACGCCGCGCGCACGTCGGTGCGGCGGCACCGGTTCGGCTGGCTGGCGATGGTGACGGCCCTGCTGGGCTGGGCGGCCGGCGAGGTGATCTGGGCCGTCTACGACGTGCGCCCGGAGTTGGCGCACGCCACGCACCCGGCGGCCCCCGAAGTGGTGATGCTGGCCTGGCCGTTCGGCGCCATGGGGGCGATGGTGCTGCTGTCGCACGTGTCCCGACGCAGCCCACGGCGGTTGTGGCTGGACGGCCTCATCGTGGCGACGTCGCTGTTCGTGATCTCCTGGGTGTTCGTCCTGGACCGTCAGCTGCACGCGGACAACGACTCGCTGCTGACGACGCTGCCGGAGATCTTCAACGACGTCGTGCTGTTGACCACCGCGATCCTGATGCTGGCGCGGGGCCGCCCCAGCGACCTGCCCAGCCGGCGGCTGTTGGCCGGTGGGGTCGCCACGATCAGCGTCGCCGACATGGCCGGGGTGTTCCGCACCGGCATCGGCAGCTACCACCTGAGCGACCTGCTCGACCTGGGTCGGGTGGCGGGGTTGGGCCTGATCACACTGGCCGCGCTGGCCAGCGTCAAGGCGACGCCGCTGCCGGGGTCGCGTAACGAGGAGGTCCTGTCGCGCACCCGGCTGTGGCTGCCGTATCTGCCGCTGGTGATCGCCGCGGCGGTGGGGCTGGGCCACGCGGTCGGACTGATGGCGCACGGGCCCCTGCTCGTCGCGCTGGGCGTCCTCGTCGCCGCGGTGCTGGCCCGGCAGTTCGTCGTCCTCATGGAGAACCAGAGCCTGCTGTCGGAGGTCGCGCGCGAGGCCTTCCGCGACAGCCTGACCGGCCTGGCCAACAGGGCCTATTTTCTGCACCGGCTGGAACAGGCCGTCGCCCGCGGGTGCCACGACGCGGCCCCCATCGCGGTGCTGTGCCTCGACCTCGACAACTTCAAGTCGGTCAACGACCAGATGGGGCATCCCGCCGGTGACGAACTGCTCGTGCGGGTCGCCGCCCGGCTGACGGCGGCCCTGGGCGACGAGAGCGTGACGGCCCGCCTCGGCGGCGACGAGTTCGCCGTGCTGCTCGACGGCTCCGTCGAGGACGCCCAGGCGGCGGCGGACCGGGTGCTCGAGGCCTTCGACGCCGCGATCGTCATCGACGGCGTTCCCCTCCAGGCCCGGCCCAGCATCGGTTTCACGGTCGCCACCGGCGACTCGGCGTGCAGCGTCGAACAGCTGCTCCGGCACGCCGACGTCGCCATGTACACCGCCAAACGCGAGGGCGGCCACTGCGTGCGCAGCTTCGTGTCGGATCTGCCCCTGGCGTACTCGGTTCCGCAATCCGGCGACGCACCCGGATCCGCCTTCCGGCCCAGCCCGGCCGCGCTGGCCCTCGAGGCCGCCGCGGGCGCCGGCACCGTCGGCGCGTTCGGCACCGAGACGACGGTGGGCCCAGCGTTGCGGCCCGTCGCCGCCATCGCCACGGCGCGGGCCGACCCGCCGCGCGCGGAGTCGACCGACGGCGCGCCGTGGCCGCCGCTGCTGATCCGAATCCTGTTGGCGCTGTTAGCTCTTGGCGTCGCCGCGTTCACCGTCATCAGCGTCGGCTACCGCAACGCCGGCCACGGTGGCTCGTTCGGCGAAGCGCTCTACACCGCGCTCAATGCGCTCGCCGCGGGGTTGCTCGCGGGTCGGGCATGGCGGGTGCGGGCCGACCGCCTGGCCTGGTCACTGATCGCGGCCGGCATGGCCTTCTCGGCCCTCGGCGACTTCGTGTACGCGCAGTGGGTGCCCGACGGCCAATCCCCCTCGGTCGCCGACCCGTGCTACCTGGCGTTCTACCCGTTCGCCTACGCCGGGATCCTGCTGCTCATGCGGACCCGGCTGTGGCGGGTGCCCGCGTCGGTGCGCCTCGACTCGCTGGTCTGCGGGCTGGCCGTGGCCGCGGCGGCCGCGGCGCTGCGCGCCGGCCCCATGCGCGGCGCCGCTGCCCGGCTGCCGGACACCGTGCTGGTGGGGCTGGTGTACCCGTGGGGGGATCTGGTGCTGCTGGCGCTGGCCGCCGGCATGCTGCCCATCCTGGGCCGGCGCAAGGAGCTGCGGTGGGTGTTGCTGGCCGCCGGGCTGATCGGATTCGCGGTCGCGGACACGGTGTACCTATTTCAGACCTCGGCGGGCTCGTATCGGGCCGGCACCTCGCTCGACGTGCTGTGGCCGGCGTCGTCGTGGCTGGTGGCCATGGCCGGCTGGGCGCGCTGGTCGTCGGCGGCCCCACTTCCGCGGCGCGGCCTGGCCTCCTACGGCGTGCCGGTGACCTGCACCGTGCTGGCTCTGGGCGTGACGGTGCTGGGGCATGACTCCCGGCTGGCGTCGACCCTCGCCGCGCTGAGCCTGGTGGCCGTGGCCGCGCGGTTTTCCGTGACCTTCCGTGACGTCAGCATGGTGGCCGACCGTCACAAGCGGGCCATGACCGACGAGTTGACGGACCTGCCGAACCGGCGGTCGCTGGCGACCGCCCTGACCGCACTGTCCGGTACCGCGCCGGCGGAATCGGCCGCGGTCCGGACGTCGGCGCGGCGGGCGCTGCTGCTGGTGAACGTTCCCGAGATCCACGACATTGCCGACACGCTGGGTCGCCACTTCGGCGACGAGCTGGCGTGGCACGT
The DNA here is from genome assembly GCF_001672685.1 of Mycobacterium sp. E2462. NCBI lineage: Bacteria > Bacillati > Actinomycetota > Actinomycetes > Mycobacteriales > Mycobacteriaceae > Mycobacterium > Mycobacterium sp. E2462. The sequence continues at coordinate 19,643 of NZ_LZKC01000325.1, read as the reverse complement.
CGCGAATCGGCTGGCGCGCAGCGTGCGCCGCGACGACCTGCTCGCCCGGGTCAGCGACGACGAGTTCGCGATCCTGCTCGCCGAGGGGGCCGATCTGATCGCCGCCCGCGCCCGCGCCGGCCAGCTCCTGGCCGCCCTCGTCGACACCGTCCCGCTCGGCGCGCAGAGCGCGCAGACCCACGCCCGCATCGGCATCGCGTTGTACCCCAATCACTGCGACCACCCGCAGGAACTGCTCACCCGCGCCGAGGCGGCCCTGGCGCACGCCAAGTCCGGCATCAGCAACATCACCGTGTACGAGCCGGCCTTCGAGATGTACCGCGAGGACGACCCCAACCTGGTCGGCGAGCTGCGCGCCGCCCTCTTCGACGACGACCAGCTCACGGTGTACTACCAACCCAAGGTGAACGCGAGCGACGGCAGCGTGCACAGCGTCGAGGCGCTGCTGCGCTGGCAGCACCCGGTGCGGGGGCTGCTGCTGCCGGAGGAGTTCCTGCCCGCCGCCGAACGCGCCGGGATGATGCGCACGGTGGCCAACCACACCATCAACCTGGCGCTCGAGCAGATCCGCAGCCTGCGCGACGACGGTATCGCCCTGGCCGTCGCGGTCAACCTGTCGACGACCAACTTGCTCGACCTGAACCTGGCCGTCACCATCGAGCGGCTGCTGCGCAGCCACGACCTGCCGCCCGACGCGCTGATTGTCGAGATCACCGAGAGCGCGCTCGTCGACTCGCCGCGGTCCCGCGACACCGTCGCCGCGCTGCAGCTGCTGGGGGTCCGCATCTCGGTGGACGACTACGGCACCGGCTGGTCGTCGCTGGCCCGCCTGCAGGACGTGTCGGTGGACGAGCTCAAGCTCGACAAGATCTTCGTGTCGCGGCTGGCCCACGATCCCCGATCGGTGGCCATCGTGCGCAACACGGTGGCGCTGGCGCAGAGCCTGGGCGCCGACCTGGTGGCCGAGGGCGTCGAGGACGAGGTCACGCTGACCGCGCTGCGCCGCTACGGCTGCACCATCACCCAGGGCTTCGTGCACAGCCCGCCGCTGCCGGCCGACGAGTTACGGCGGTGGATCACCGGGCACGCGCCCACGTCGATCGACCGCAGCCGTCAGGCGTGAGCGTCAGAACAGCTCTTTGGCCAGCAACTCCAGGGTGGCCACCCTTGCGGGCGCGGTCGCCGCGGGCGTGCCGCGGCGGGCCGACGCGACCGGGTGCACCATCACCTCGTCGACACCGAACCGCTTCGCCAGCGCGGTGACCTGCTCGGCCGCCTCGGCGGGCGTGCCCACGACGGCGCGGCGCAGCCCGCTCTCGACGATCCGCTGCTGCTGTTCGGTCAGCTGCGCGACACGCGCCTCCTCGACCAGCGGCAACGGCCCGAGCGGCTGCCCGGTGCGCAGCTTCGCCATCACCTGCAGGTTGGGCAGGATCAACTCGATTGCCTCGTCCCGCGTTTCGGCGACCGCGGCGTTGACCGTCAGGAAGGTCAGCGGCTCGCCGGTCAGCTCGCTGGGGACGAACCGGGAGCGGTAGAGGTCGAGCGCCTCCTCGGTGCCCTGGCCCGAGAAGTGGTGGGCGAACACATACGGCAGACCCTTGGCGGCGGCCAACTGCGCCGAGTACATCGACGACCCCAACAGCCACAGCCGCGGCTCCGTGGTGGCCGCCGGTGTGGCCTTGAGCGTGTAGTCGCCCGAGCGCAGCGGGACCCGCACGCCGCGGGCGCTCATCAGCGCGGCCACGTCGTCGAGGTACTCGGGGAAGTTCTCGATATCGCGATGGCCGTCGCCGCCACGCAACGCGTACGACGTCACCGGGTCCGAGCCCGGCGCCCGGCCGATACCCAGGTCGATGCGGCCCGGGGCGGCGGCCTCGAGCAGCGCGAACTGCTCGGCCACCGCCAGCGGCGCGTGGTTGGGCAGCATCACGCCGCCCGACCCGAGGCGCAGCTGCGACGTGTGTGCGATCAGGTAGGCGATGACGACCGGCGGGCTGGTGGCACCCACGGACGGCATGTTGTGGTGCTCGGCCACCCAGTAACGCGTGAAGCCCAACCGGTCGGCGGTCTGCGCCAGCTCGACGGTGGCCGCGAGCGCGTCACCGGTGCTCTGGTCGGCGCGCACCGGAACGAGGTCAAGGACGGAAAGACGCACGTTCGCCTCAACGCCGGGGGCTCCGCGAACGTTCCCCGGGTCAGTAGTCCTTCAGGGCGATCGAGGTCACGATGCGGTCGAAGACCTCCTGCGGGATCGGTGCGCCGCCCGGAATGTTGTCCACGACCAGCCATTGGTTGCGCTTGACGTAATCGTTGAACTCGCGGTGATAGTTGGCGAAGCCGAGCTCGTGATCGACCACCCCGTCCGTCGTGGCCGCCTTGAGCTCGCCGGCCAGCACGTAGCCGCCGAGCAGCGCGACGCTGGTGCCCTGGCCCGACAGGGGCGAGCAGCAGTACCCGGCGTCCCCGACCAGGGCCACCCTGCCCCGCGACCAACGGTCCATCTTGATCTGCGCCATCTCGTCGAAGTAGAAGTCGGGCGCAGTGCGCATGTACTCCAGCAATTGGGGGCGCACCCAGCCGTCGCCGGCCATCCGTCGTTCCAGTTCGGCGAATTGCGCCTGGGTGTCGCGGTAATCGATCCGCAGGTCGGCGTCCATGAAGCCCACCATGGCCCGGGCCTCGGTGTTGTTGCGCGCGCTGTAGACACCGGCCATGGTGGCGTCGCCGTAGTGCCAGCGCTGCCAGTAGTCCAGGTCGAGGAAGTTGGGCACCGTGAAGATCGCCGCGTGCGTGCCCAGCCGCTCGAGGAACTGTTCCTCTGGCCCGAAGACCAGGCGGCGCACGGTCGAGTGCAGCCCGTCGGCGCCGATGACCAGGTCGAAATCGCGTGCGGGCGAACGCTCGAACGTCACCCGGACCGTCTCGCCGGCGTCGTCCAGCGCGGTGATGGTGTCGTCGAAGAGGTACTCGGTGGTCCATTGGCTTGCGCCGTAGAGCAATTCGACCAGATCGTCGCGCAGCAACTCGATGTCGGGGCTGTCGATCCGGCCGCCGGTGGGCGTCGACTCGGTGTCGGAGGACAGTTCGTTGCCGTCGCGGTCGACCACCGACGAGCCCCGAATCTGCGTCTTGCGTTTCTGGGCGGCCGCCAGCAGGCCCATGCGCTCGAGCACCTCCAGCGCCGGCCGCGCACGTCGATCGCCTGACCACCGGGCCGCGGGCCCCGATAGCGCTCCACCACGGTGACCGAATGACCGTGCCGCCCAAGCCAAAACGCCGTCGTCGCACCCGCCACGCTGGCGCCCGAAATCAGAATCTCAGCCATGAGCGCTCACTTGATCCCTGCCAACCTCTTTGCCTCGCGGAAAACGTCGTCGAGCATCGCTGGTGTCAACCTACCGGTGAACATGTTTTGCTGGCTCGGGTGGTAGCAGCCCACGAGCCGTACCGTGGGCGTGAGATTCGCCACGGTCCCATGCCCGAAGCGGGGTTTGCCTCCCGGCGGGGGCGGCTCGGCGGGCAGCCGCAGTGCGAGCTGCCAGGCGAAGCCGCCCAGCGCCACCACGACGCGGACGTCGCCGCGGACCAGCCGCCATTCGGCATCCAGCCACGGCCAGCAGGTGTCGCGCTCCGCCGGGGTCGGGGCGTTGGCGGGGGGCGCGCACCGCACCGGCGCGACGATCCGAATCCCATTGGCGCGCAACCCGTCCGCCGCGTCGACACTGGTCGGCTGGTTGACCAGCCCGGCCCGGTGCAGCGCCGCGTACAGCTGGTCGCCGGAGCGGTCGCCGGTGAACATCCGGCCCGTGCGGTTGGCGCCGTGCGCGGCCGGCGCGAGCCCGACGATCAGCAGCCGCGGCCGCGGCGACCCGAAGCTGGGCACCGGCCTTCCCCAGTACGGCTCGGCGGCGAAGGCGCGGCGTTTGGCCACCGCCACCTCCTCGCGCCAGGAGACCAGCCGCGGGCACGCCCGGCAGACGCTGACCAGGGCGTCGAGCTCCGGGACCGAGGCGGCGTTGTCCGCGAGCGAGACGACCTGGGCGGCGTTGGCCGCCGCCGCGGTCTGCGGGGTGGCCGGATCCCCCGGCCAGCCGGAGCCGGCGGGCACCGGGGAATCGAACGGTCGACCGGTACGGGGGTGGACGAGCACATGAACATCCTGCAGGCCGCGGGCCAGGCGCGTGAAATCCGCGCGCCCGCCCGTCGACGGGCGATTAGATTCTCACCGCGAGACCCATGAGCCAGACGAGCCGCGGCCCGGCATCCCTCATCCTGTTCGCCACCCTGCTGGCCACGACGGCCACCGGCATCTCGATCGTCGCCTTTCCGTGGCTGGCCCTGCAGCACCACGGCAGCGCGGCCGACGCCTCGCTCGTGGCCGCCGCCATGACGCTGCCGCTGGTGCTGTCCACGCTGGTGGCCGGGACTGCGGTCGACTTCTTCGGGCGCCGCCCGGTGTCCCTGGTGTGCGACGCGCTGTCGGGGGTGGCGGTGGCGAGCGTGCCGCTGCTCGCCTGGTCGTTCGGCGCCGGCGTCCTCGACGTCGGCGGGCTGGCGGTGCTGGCCTTCCTCTCGGCCGCGTTCGATCCCGCCGGGACGACGGCGCGCCAGTCGATGTTGCCGGAGGCGGCGGCCCGGGCCGGCTGGTCGCTGGACCGCACCAACAGCGTCTACGAGGCCATCCTGAACCTGGCCTACATCTGCGGTCCGGGCCTGGGCGGACTGATGATCGCCACGGTCGGCGGCGTCGACACCATGTGGGTGACGGCGGCCTGTTTCGGGTTGTCGTGGGTGGCGATCGCCGCGTTGCGGCTCGAGGGCGCCGGCAGGCCGCACCACGCGAGCCGGCCCGACGGCCTGGTGTCCGGGGTCGCCGAGGGCCTCCGTTTCGTGTGGCGGCTGCGGGTGCTGCGCACCCTGGCGCTCATCGACCTGGCCGTGACCGCCCTATACCTGCCCATGGAGAGCGTGCTGTTCCCGAAGTACTTCAGCGACCGTCACCAGCCCGCGCAGCTGGGTTGGGCGTTGATGGCGCTGGGGGTCGGTGGCGTGGCGGGCGCGCTGGGTTACGCGGTGCTGTCGGCGCGGCTGCGGCGGCGCACGGCCGTGCTGACCGCGACGCTGACGTTCGGCGCCGCGACCGCCGGCGTGGCGTTCCTGCCGCCGTTGCCGGTGATCCTGGTGCTGTGCGGGGTGACGGGCCTGGTTTACGGCCCCATCCAGCCGATCTACAACTACGTGATGCAGACCCGGGCGCCGCACCGGCTGCGCGGCCGGGTGGTCGGGGTGATGACGGGCCTGATGTACGCGGCCGGCCCGCTGGGATTGCTGGTGGCCGGCCCGCTGGCCGACGCGGCCGGGCTGCGCGTGACGTTCCTGGCCCTCGCCGTGCCGATATTGGTGATCGGGTGCGTCGCCTGCGGCCTGCCGTCGCTGCGCGAACTGGATACGACCTTGCCGATTTCTGAGAGCCCCGCACCCGGGAACGGGCCTACTATCGGGCCGTGAGCACCGACGCCCTCGCCAGCCTGATCGACGATCTGCCCGAGGGGATGGTGGTCACCGATCCGGCCGTCACCGAGGGTTACCGCCAGGACCGCGCATTCGACCCGTCGGCGGGCAAGCCGCTGGCCGTGGTGCGGCCGCGGCGGACCGAAGAGGTGCAGACCGTGCTGCGCTGGGCCACCGCCCACCGGGTGCCGGTGGTGACCCGCGGGGCCGGCAGTGGGCTGTCGGGCGGGGCAACCGCGCTCGACGACGGCATCGTGTTGTCGACGGAAAAGATGCGCGACATCGCCGTCGACCCGGTGACCCGCACGGCCGTGTGTCAGCCCGGCCTGCTGAACGCCGAGGTGAAAAAGGCCGTCGCCGAGTACGGGCTGTGGTACCCGCCGGACCCTTCGTCCTACGAGATCTGCAGCATCGGCGGCAACATCGCCACCAATGCCGGCGGCCTGTGTTGCGTGAAGTACGGCGTGACCACCGACTACGTGCTGGGCATGCAGGTGGTGCTGGCCGATGGCACCGCCGTGCGGCTCGGGGGCGCCCGGCTCAAGGACGTCGCAGGGTTGTCGCTGACCAAGCTGTTCGTCGGCAGCGAGGGCACGCTGGGGGTCGTCACCGAGGTGACGCTGCGCCTGGTGCCCAAGCAGAACGCGTCGAGCATCGTGGTGGCCACCTTCGCCTCGGTCGAGACGGCCGTCGAGGCGGTGCTCGGCGTGACCGCCCGGCTGCGCCCGTCGATGCTGGAGTTCATGGACGCGGTGGCGATCAACGCGGTCGAGGACTCGCTGCGCATGGACTTGGACCGCGGCGCGGCGGCCATGCTGGTGGCCGGTTCCGACGAGCGCGGCCGCGCCGGCAGCGAGGACGCCGAGATCATGTCGGCGGTGTTCGCCGAGATCGGTGCCACGGATGTCTTCTTGACCGACGACCCGGACGAGGGTGAGGCGTTCGTCGCCGCCCGCCGGTTCTGCATCCCCGCCGTCGAGGCCAAGGGCTCGCTGCTGCTCGAGGACGTCGGGGTGCCGCTGCCGGCCCTGGGCGATTTGGTGACCGGCATCGCGCGCATCGCCGCCGAGCGGGAGCTGATGATCTCGGTGATCGCGCACGCCGGTGACGGCAACACGCACCCGCTGATCGTCTACGACCCCGCCGACCCCGCGATGACCGAGCGGGCGCATCTGGCGTTCGGGGAGGTCATGGACCTCGCCGTCGGGCTGGGCGGCACGATCACCGGCGAGCACGGCGTCGGGCGATTGAAGCGGCCGTGGCTGGCCGGCTACCTGGGGCCCGAGGTGATGGACCTCAACCACCGCATCAAGCGGGCGCTGGATCCGGAGGGCATTCTCAACCCCGGCGCGGGGATCTGACTTTCCCGCGTTCCCCGGCCGCCGGGCGTTGACATATCGCCATTGCTGTCGTACGAATGAGACATGACTGCCGTTATGTCTCATAGCGCGCCCGCCACGTTCGAACTGGCCACCGCCGAGACCTGGCCGAATCCCTGGCCCATGTACCGGGCGTTGCGCGACGACGATCCCGTGCACCACGTGGTGCCGCGCAACCGCCCGGACCACGACTACTACGTCCTGTCCCGGCACGCCGACGTCTGGTCGGCGGCGCGCGACCACGAGACGTTCTCCTCCGCCCAAGGGCTCACCGTGAACTACGGCGACATCGCAATGATCGGGCTGCAGGACAATCCGCCGTTCGTCATGCAGGACCCGCCGGTGCACACGGAATTTCGCAAGTTGGTGTCACGCGGGTTCACGCCGCGCCAAGTCGAGGCCGTCGAGCCCACGGTGCGCGACTTCGTCGTCGACCGCATCGAGAAGCTCCGCACCGCGGGGGGCGGTGACATCGTCGCCGAACTGTTCAAGCCGTTGCCCTCGATGGTGGTCGCGCATTACCTCGGCGTGCCCGAGGAAGACCGCGCGCAGTTCGACGGCTGGACCGACGCGATCGTCGCCGCCAACACCGCCGAGGGCGGCGTCGCCGGCGCTTTGGAGACGGTCGGCGACGCGGTGGGGTCGATGATGGCCTACTTCACCCGGCTCATCGAGCGGCGCCGCACCGACCCCGAGGACGACACGATCTCGCACCTGGTGGCGGCCGGCGTCGGCGCCGACGGCGACGCCGCCGGCACCCTGTCGGTGCTGGCCTTCACCTTCACCATGGTCACCGGGGGCAACGACACCACCACCGGAATGCTCGGCGGTTCGATGCCGCTGCTGCAGCAGCGGCCAGACCAGCGGCGGCGCCTGGTCGAGGATCCGAGCCTGATCCCCGCCGCGGTCGAGGAACTGCTGCGGCTGACCTGCCCGGTCCAAGGGCTGGCCCGCACGACCACCCGTGACGTCGAGGTCGCCGGGGTCACCATCCCGGCCGGCCGCAAGGCGTTGCTGCTGTACGGCTCGGCCAACCGCGACGAGCGTCAATACGGTTCGGACGCCGGCGAACTCGACGTGACCCGCAACCCGCGCAACATCATGACCTTCAGTCACGGCGCCCACCATTGCCTGGGCGCGGCGGCCGCCCGGATGCAGTCGCGGGTGGCGCTGCGCGAGTTGCTGGCCCGCTGCCCGGACTTCGAGGTCGACGAATCGGGGATCGTCTGGTCGGGCGGCAGTTACGTGCGGCGCCCGTTGTCGGTGCCGATTCGGGTGCGCGCCTGATGCCGACCGATTGGCTGGGACCCAGCCGCAGCGAGGCCGCGGTGGACCGCATCCTCGACGCGGCCGAACGGCTCTACACCGAGCGTGACCAGGACTCCATCGGAATGAACGAGATCGCCAGGGCCGCAGGGTGTTCGCGCGCCACCCTGTACCGGTACTTCGAGAACCGCGAGGCGCTCCGCACCGCCTACGTGCACCGCGAGGCCCGCCGGCTGGGCCGCGCGATCCGCCAGCACATCGACGGCATCGACGACCCGCGCGAGCGCCTGGTCGCCAGCATTGCGGCCACGCTGCAGCTGGTGCGCAGCAGCCCGGCCCTGGCGGCCTGGTTCGCCACCACCCGACCGCCCCTCGGCGGCGAGCTGGCCGGTCAGTCCGAGGTGATCACCGCGCTGGCCGCCGCGTTCGTCAGCTCGCTGGGCCTGGAGGACGCCGCCGTGGTGGAACGACGCGCGCGCTGGGTGGTGCGGGTGATCACCTCGCTGTTGCTGTTCCCCGGGCGCGACGACGCCGAGGAGCGGGCGATGCTGGAGGAGTTCGTGGTGCCTGTCGTGACACCGCTGAGCAGCCGCCGCTAGGCGGGCGCCCCGTCAGTCGCGGACGCGCGTGAAGCGGTGCAACAGCCGGGCCGGCGGGATCGTCAGCACCAGGGTGGCGACATACAGGTGCAGCATCGAGCCCGTGTACACCCGCGCGCCCACCACGTAGTCCATGGCGAATTCCATGGTGATCAAGTGGATCAGGAAGATTTCGTAGGAGATCTCGCCGAGCCACAGCATCGGGCGGCTGGCCAACAGCCGCGAGTACCAGCCCTGACTACTGCTAGCGCCCCCCAGCACCAGGGGCGTCACCGCGAGCGCGGCGATGACGGTGTAGAAGACGGTCTTGTAGAGCGCCTCGCTCAGCGTGGCCGGGGACGTGGTCGGCGCGCCGGCGATGGGCGTCGAGACGATGAAGTAGCAGATGACGGCCAGCGGGATCGCCACGAACGCGTAGGCGCGCACCCCCATCTGCTGCAGCACGGTCAGCGCCATGCCGGCGAGAAACCAGGCCAGGTAGGTCGGCAGCCACAGCCGCGCGCCGTCGGGGAACCAGTGATCGGTGTGCACCAGCACCAGCCACCCGGGGCTGATCAACGCGAGGCCCGCCAGCGCGGCCAACGCCAGCTTCGGTTGCCACCGCCGTCGGCAGATGACCGCCAGCAGCAGGTAGGCCAGCAGCGGCAGCACCACGTAAAACGAACCCTCGACCGCCAGGCTCCACATCTGAGTCAGCCCCTGGTGCAGGTACTTGCCCAGGTAGCCGTTGCAGTAGATCTGCGTCAGCGTCAAGTTGCGCGCCAACCCCAGCCAGCTGTGCCCTGGATTGGGTCCCGCCTCGCGGAAGTGGTAGAGCACATAGGCGAACAGGACGGTGATGACGTAGGCCGGCATGATGCGCCGAACCCGGTGCCACGCATAGCGACTCAGCGACGGCAGCGGTCCCCCGGTGGCGGCCGACTTCACCCACGGCCGGAACAGCAGGTACCCGGAAAGCACGAAGAAGATGGGTACCCCGATCTCCATGCGGGCGCCGACCAGGCCCCAGTAGCCATGCGTGTACTTGCCGGTGGTGTACGCCGCGTGGGTGCCGACCACCAGCAGCGCGGCGACCGCGCGGATGCCGGTCAGCGACGCGACCCGGTCGACGCGCGAGGTCTGCTCCAGGCCGCCCTGGGCGTCCTGTTCTTCCGACAGCGTCATCCGTCGTGTCTTTTGCGTGGCTTGCCGCTGCGCGGTCGGTCGGCCTTGCCGCCACCACCGGATGACCGGTCCGGCCGCAGGTCGATCAGCACACCCGAAATCCGAGTCTGCTCAAGCTTTTTCAACGTCGATCCCGGTAGCTTGGCCGGTAACTCGACGAGGGAGAAGTCCGGGCCGATGGCGATGTGCCCGAAGTCGCTGCGGTGCAACCCGCCCTCGTTGGCGATGGCGCCGACGATGGCGCCCGGGCCGATCTTGTGCCGCTTGCCCACCGAGATGCGGTACGTGGCGAACGGGCGGGTGCTGCGCGGCTTGCCCGCGCGCTCGCGGCGCTCGTCGCGGCCGCGCTCCTCGCGGCGGCGCTCCGGCGGCGGTTCGGGTGCCATGAGAAACGCCTCACCGTCGCGGGACTGCAGCGCAAGCGCCGCGGCGATCTCGGCCATCGGGACGTTGTGTTCGCGCTCGTAATCCTCGACCAGCTTGCGGAACAACTCGATCCCCGGGGCGCCCAGCGCGGCGGTGATGGAGTCGGCGAACTTGGCCACCCGCTGCGCGTTGACGTCCTCGACGGTGGGCAGCTCGGATTCGGTGAGCGTTTGCCGCGTGGCCTTCTCGATCGCCTTGAGCAGGTGGCGTTCCCGCGGCGAGACGAACAACAGCGCGGTGCCGGACCGGCCCGCCCTGCCGGTGCGCCCGATGCGGTGCACGTAGGACTCGGTGTCGTGCGGGATGTCGTAGTTGAGCACGTGCGAGATGCGCTCGACGTCTAGGCCGCGGGCGGCCACGTCGGTGGCGACGAGGATGTCGATGCTGCCGTCCTTGAGGGCGGCGACGGTCCGCTCGCGCTGCGCTTGGGCGATGTCACCGTTGATCGCGGCGGCGGAAAACCCTCGGGCGCGCAGCTTTTCGGCCACCTCCTCGGTGGCCTGCTTGGTACGGACGAACACGATCATCGCCTCGAAGGGCTCGACCTCGAGCACCCGGGTGAGCGCGTCCATCTTGCGCGGCCCCGCCACCTGAATGTAGCGCTGCGAAATGTTCTCGGCCGTAGCCGTTTTCGCCTTCGACGTGATCTCGACGGGGTCGTGCAGGTATTTGGACGTGAGTTTGCGGATCGCCGGCGGCATGGTCGCCGAGAAGAGGGCGACCTGTTTGTATTCGGGTGTCTCGGCGAGGATGCGGTCGACCTCTTCGGTGAAGCCCATCGTGAGCATCTCGTCGGCCTCGTCGAGCACCAGGTAGTCGACGTGCGACAGGTCCAGCGTGCCGCGTTCCAGGTGGTCGATGACGCGGCCCGGCGTGCCGACGACGACCTGGGCGCCGCGCCTGAGGCCGGCCAGCTGCACGCTGTAGGACGAGCCGCCGTAGATCGGCAGAACGTTGATCTTCAGGTGCGCGCCGTAGCGGCTGAACGCCTCGGCCACCTGCAACGCCAGCTCACGGGTGGGCGCCAGCACCAACGCCTGGGTCGCGAAGCTGTTGACGTCGATCTTGGACAAGATTGGTATCGCGAACGCGGCGGTCTTGCCGGTGCCGGTCTGGGCCAGCCCGACGACGTCGGAGCCGGCCATGAGCGCCGGGATGGTGGCGGCCTGGATGCCGGTGGGCGACTCGTAGCCGACGTCGGCGATCGCCCGCAGGACTGCGGGGTGGATCTGCAGGTCGGCGAATGTCGTCGAGGCAGCCTCGGGCGAGCTGTCCGGGTGGGTCATCGCCCAGGAGTTTAGTGGTGACCGCGAGCGCAGCACAGCTGGGCGAAGCGGGTCACCACCATCGAGCCCCGCGGTGACCGCGAGCGCAGCACAGCTGGGCGAAGCGGGTCACCACCATCGAGCCCCGCGGTGACCGCGAGCGCAGCACAGCTGGGCGAAGCGGGTCACCACCATCGAGCCCCGCGGTGACCGCGAGCGCAGCACAGCTGGGCGAAGCGGGTCACCACCATCGACCCCCGCGGTGACCGCGAGCGCAGCACAGCTGGGCGAAGCGGGTCACCACCATCGAGCCCCGCGGTGACCGCGAGCGCAGCACAGCTGGGCGAAGCGGGTCACCACCATCGAGCCCCGCGGTGACCGCGAGCGCAGCACAGCTGGGCGAAGCGGGTCACCACCATCGACCCCCGCGGTGACCGCGAGCGCAGCACAGCTGGGCGAAGCGGGTCACCACCATCGGACCCCGCGGTGACCGCGAGCGCAGCACAGCTGGGCGAAGCGGTCGGCACAGCGCGGGCTTGTCGCGGTCGCGCGGACGCAGCCGGTACGGTGCCTGACGTGTGGTCGCTAGCTCGGGCCGAGCCGTTGACCGGCTCGGCCGCAGTCGCATTGATCGCTTTGACCGTGGCCGGCTGCGGGTCCGGGGACTCGACGGTCGCCAAGACGCCGCAGGCGACCACCTCCGAGACGGCGTCGATCACCGCACCGGCCGCCTCGGCCGCCCCGCCGGCCGGCCCCCCGCCCAACGCCGCGCCAGCCGATCCGTGCGCGGTCAACCTCGCCTCCCCCACCATCGCGAAGGTGGTCTCGGAGCTGCCGCGCGACCCGCGCAGCCAGCAACCGTGGAACCCCGAACCCCTGGCCGGCAACTACAACCAGTGCGCCCAGTTGTCCGCGGTGATCATCAAGGCGAACACCAACGCGATCAACCCGACCACCCGGGCCGTGCTGTTCCACCTCGGGCAGTTCATCCCCCAGGGGGTGCCCGACACCTACGGCTTCAACGGCATCGACGCGGCGCAGACCACCGGTGACACGGTGGCGCTGACCTACCCCAGCGCCATCACCAACCTGAGCACCGACGTGAAGTTTCACTGGAACGGCAACGGCGTCGAGCTGATCGGCAACACCCCCGGCCGCTGAGCCCGCCGCGGATCCGGCAGCACCGCGCTGTCGGATGCCTGACCTACAGTGGCTCAAGTGTTCGTGACCGGCGACAGCGTCCTCTACAGCGCGTCGGACCTCGCCGCGGCCGCTCGCTGCGAGTTCGCGCTGCTGCGGGACTTCGACGCCAAACTCGGCCGCGCACCCGCCGTCGCGGTGGAGGACGACCTGCTCGTTCGCACCGCCACCCTGGGCGACCACCACGAGCGCCGCGAGCTCGCGCGGCTGCGCGACGAGTTCGGCGACGGGGTCGCGACCATCGGCCGCCCGGCCTACACACCGGCCGGGCTGGCGGCGGCCGCCGCGGCCACCCGGCGCGCCGTCGCCGCGCGCGCCCCGGTGGTGTACCAGGCCGCCATGTTCGACGGCCGCTTCCTCGGATTCGCCGACTTCCTGCTGCGCGACGGCGAGCACTACCGCGTCGTCGACACGAAGCTGGCCCGCTCGGCCAAGGTCGCCGCGCTGCTGCAGCTGGCGGCCTACGCCGACGCGCTCGCCGCCGAGGGCGTTCCGGTGGCGCCGGAGGCCGAGCTGCGGCTGGGCGACGGGACGTCGGTGCGGTACCGCACCTGCGACCTGGTCCCGGTCTACCGCGCCCAGCGCGCCCGGCTGCAACGGCTGCTCGACGACCACCTGGCGGGCGGCGCCGCCGTGCGCTGGACGGACGACGGGGTGGGCGCCTGTTTTCGCTGCCCGGTGTGCACCGAGGAATTGCGCGCGACCGACGACCTGCTGTTGGTCGCCGGGATGCGGGTGGGCCAGCGGGACAAGCTGATCGACGCGGGCGTCACCACGCTGGCAGAGCTCGCCGAACACCGCGCGCCCGTTCCCGGTCTGGCCCCGGCCGCGGTCGGCAAGCTGGAGGCTCAGGCCGCACTGCAGGCGCGGCAACGCTCGACGGGTGTTCCCCAGTACGAGATCGTCGATCCCCAGCCGTTGACCCTGCTGCCCGAGCCGGACGCGGGCGACCTGTTCTTCGACTTCGAGGGCGACCCGCTGTGGACGCCCGACGGCCGGCATTGGGGCCTGGAATATCTTTTCGGCGTGCTGGAGGCGGGACCCGCGGGCAAATTCCGGCCGCTGTGGGCGCACGACCGCGTCGACGAACGCAAGGCTCTCACCGACTTCCTGACGCTAGTGGCCAAGCGCCGAAAACGCCGGCCGCACATGCACATCTACCACTACGCGCCCTACGAGAAGAGCGCACTGCTGCGCCTCGCCGGGCGCTACGGCGTCGGCGAGGACGAGGTCGACGAGTTGCTGCGCAGCGGCACCCTGGTCGACCTCTATCCGTTGGTGCGCAAGAGCATTCGCGTGGGCGCCGACTCGTTCAGCCTCAAGGCGCTCGAGCCGCTCTACATGGGATCACAGCTGCGCGCCGGGGACGTCACGACGGCCACGGGATCGATCACCTCCTACGCGCGGTACTGCGAGCTGCGCGCCGACGGCCGGCGCGAGGAGGCCGCGTCGGTCCTCAAGGAGATCGAGGACTACAACCACTACGACTGCCGCTCGACCCAAGAGCTGCGCAACTGGCTGATGTTGCGCGCGTACGAATCCGGCGTGCTGCCCGTCGGCGCACAACCGGTCAGCGACGGCAACACCGTCGAGGACCGTGACGGGCTGGCGATGACGCTCGCGGCGTTCGGTGGCGCCGCCGGCCTGGGCGACCGCACCCCCGGGCAGACGGCCGTGGCGTTGCTGGGTGCGGCGCGCGGCTATCACCGCCGCGAGGACAAGCCGTTCTGGTGGGCGCATTTCGACCGCCTGAACTTTCCCGTCGACGAATGGGCCGACGACACCGACGTATTCGTCGCCGAGCACGCGTCGGTCGCGCACGATTGGCACACGCCGCCCCGGGCGCGCAAACCGCAGCGGCGGGTGCGCCTGCGCGGCGGGCTGGCCCGCGGCGACCTGACCAAGGACGTGTTCGCGCTGTACGAACCGCCCGCGCCGGCAGAGATGAGCGACAACCCCGACCGCCGCGCCGCGGGGCGCGCGACGGTGATCGAGGCCGACGATCCGGCGGTGCCCTCCGAGGTGGTGATCGTGGAGCGCGTCGGCGCCGACGGCGACACGTTCGACCAGCTTCCGTTCGCGCTGGCCCCCGGCCCACCGATCGCCACCACGGCGCTGCGCCAATCGATCGAGGTCACCGCGGCCGAGGTCGCCGAGGCGCTGCCGGGGCTGCCCGCGACGGCCGTCGTCGACATCCTGCTGCGCCGCGCTCCCCGCACCCGCAGCGGCGGCGCGCTGCCGCACGCCGGCGACGCCGTCACCGACATCACCGCGGCGTTGCTCGACCTGGACGCGTCCTACCTGGCGGTGCACGGGCCGCCCGGCACCGGCAAGACGCACACCGCCGCCCGGGTCATCGGCGAGCTGGTCACGCGCCACCGGTGGCGGGTGGGCGTGGTGGCGCAGTCGCACGCCACGGTCGAGAACGTGCTGTCGTGCGTCATCGACGCCGGCCTGGATCCCCAGCGCGTCGGCAAGAAGCGCCACGACCACGGCACACCGCCCTGGCGGGCGCTCGACGGCGGCTCCTACGCCGCCTTCATCGCCGACACCGCGGGCTGCGTGATCGGCGGCACGGCCTGGGATTTCGCCAACGCCAACCGGGTGCCGCCGGGCAGTCTGGATCTGCTGGTGATCGACGAGGCGGGCCAGTTCTGCCTGGCCAACACCATCGCCGTGGCCCCGGCGGCCGCGAACCTGCTGCTGTTAGGCGACCCCCAGCAGTTGCCCCAGGTCAGCCAGGGCACCCATCCCGAGCCGGTCAACACCTCGGCGCTGGAGTGGCTGGTCGACGGGCAGCGCACGCTGCCCGACACGCGCGGATACTTTCTGGACCGCTCCTATCGCATGCATCCCGACGTGTGCGCGGCGGTATCCAGGTTGTCCTACGAGGGCCGGCTGCGGTCCCATGAGTGCACGGCGGCTCGGCGCCTGGACGGGTGCCGCCCCGGCGTCCGCGTCCACGCCGTGCCGCATCACGGCAATTCGACGGAAAGCCCGCAGGAGGCCGACGCGATCGCCACCGAGATCGGCCGGCTGCTGGGCGCTTCCTGGACCGACGAGCACGGCACCCGGCCGCTGACCGCGGCCGACGTGCTGGTGCTGGCGCCCTATAACGCGCAGGTCGCGCTGCTGCGACGGCGACTGGCCGCGGCCGGACTGGGCGACGTGTGGGTCGGCACGGTCGACAAGTTCCAGGGCGGTCAGGCGCCCGTCGTGTTCATCTCGATGACCGTCTCGTCGATGGACGTGGTGCCGCGCGGGATTTCGTTCCTGCTCAACAGGAATCGGCTCAACGTGGCGGTCAGCAGGGCGCAGTACGCGGCGGTGGTCGTGCGGTCCCCCGCGCTGACCGACTATCTGCCCGCCACGCCGGCCGGCCTGATCGACCTGGGGGCGTTCCTCGCGCTCACCGCGGGGGCTTGACCTCGGCCTAGAGCCCGGTGGGGCGGCGGGGACCGTCGTCGGGGTCGCTGCGGCGTGGGCCGTTCGGCGGCGGCGGGCCCGGCCGGCCGCCGCGCGAGTCGGCGCGCAGCCCCGCGACCGGGCGGAACCGCCGTTGGCTATCGGCGTGGAAGCCGTTGCGCCCCAACGCGTTCGGCCGCGACGTGGGCGCCGGATCGGCGGCCACGCGGCGGCGCGCGTCGACCGGGTCGGCGTGCGGGGCGACGCGGTGCCGTCGCGGCGGCACGGGCACCCGGCCCGAGCGGGGCGGCTCGCCGCGGGGCACCGGCCCGGCGTCGCGGGCCGGTGCGTCGTCGGCGTCGCGCAGCAACACCAGCTCGACGTACTCGTCGTCGTCGTAGTCGTCGTCGACGACGTCATCCTCGGCCGCCCAGCGGTCGGCGCCGGCGCGCGCACCGAAACCGCGGGCGGCGAACCCGACCACGAAGAGGGCCGCGATGATCCCGAATAGCGCGACGAAGGCCGGGAGCCGCACCGACTGCGCCATCGCGGCGGCGAACGGCTCGCGCAGGAACTCGGGCAGTTGCAGGGCCGCGGCGGCGTCGCCGCCCTCGTCGGACGCCTGGGGCGGCATCTCCCCCCCGATCCGGTAGGTCATGAACGCGGCCATGCCGGCGCTGCCGAGCACGGCGCCGAGCTGGCGGACGGCGTTGTACACGGCCGAGCTGGCGCCGGCCAGTTCCGGCGGCTGGTTGCGGGTCGCGGTCGCGGTGAGCGGCGACCACACGAACGCCATCCCGACGCCGACGACGCCGAACGGCAGGACCAGCCGCCAGATCGGCGTCTCGGGGGCCATCTCGAACGACAGCCACGTCAACCCGATCGCCAGCACCGAGAAGCCGAAGCCCAGGACCGGGCGCGGGTGGTAGCGGTCGACGATGCGGCCCACCAGCGGCGCCAGCACGCCGTTGGCGATCGCCATGGGCGCGATCAGCAGCGCCGAGCGGGTCGGCGAGAGCCCACACACGTCCTGCGCGTAGAAGGTCACCGGCAGCATCATGGCGGTGGCCGCGAAGGAGGTGATGGCGACGCCGGCGTTGCACAGGCTGAAATCGCGGTCGGCGAAGATCCGCAGCGGGATCAGCGGTTCGTGGGTGTTGACCGACTGCCAGTAGACGAACGCCGTCATGAACCCCACGCCGGCGACGATCATCGCCCAAATCCACGGCTCCCAGCGCGCGGCCTGGCCCTGCTGGAGGCCGAACACGATCAGGAACATCCCCAGGCCCGACAGGCCCACGCCGAGCACGTCGAATCGGTGCGCCTGGGTGGGCAGCACCGGCACCAGCCACAGCGCCAGCGCCAGGCCGACGATGCCGACCGGCACGTTGACGAAGAAGATCCACTGCCAGCCCAGCCCGTCGACCAGCACGCCCCCGACCAGCGGGCCCACCAGGCTGGCCGCGCCCGCGGTCGCGCCCCACAGGCTGACCGCCACGCCGCGCCGCTCGGGCGGGAAGATCCTGGTGATCGTGGACAGCGTCTGCGGGGTGAGCACCCCGGCCCCGACGCCCTGCGCGACCCGGGCGGCGATGAGCAGCGCCGCGCTGCCCGACAGACCGCACCACACCGAAGAGACGGTGAACAGCACCAGCCCGATCAGGTAGAGGTTCTTCGGGCCGAATCGGTCGCCCAGGCGTCCCGCCACCAGCAGCACCACCGCGTATCCCAGCAGATAGGCGCTGGTCACCCAGACGACGGTGTCGTAGCCGATGCGCAGGTTGGTCATGATCGTCGGGTTCGCGATCGCGACGATGGTCGAGTCGACCATGATCATGAAGAACCCGATCATCAGCGCCCACAGCGCGTTCCAGGGGTTCTGCGAGCGCGGCGGGCTGTGCGTCAACAGCCCCACCAGCGCGGCGAGCCGCGGCGGAAGCGTGCCCGCGCGGGGCGGGCCCCCGGGCCCGCGGGGCGTCACCGCGGCCATGTGACCCACCTCGTTTCCGCTTCGACGCTGCCGTCCGGCCAGGTCACCCCGGACCGGCACAGAGATTAAGCCTGCATTATTCAGGGTCCGGCAAGTCTTGAGGCAGCGGTGGGCACCAGACGGGGTAGACAGGGAAGGACAGTGGGGCCGGGTTGGCCGTGCTCGGTCGGCGTCCCCGGCCGGCGCGTTAGCCTGGAGAAACGCCATCACGCAGGAGAGACGATATGTGGGCCCGACGAAAAAGGTCTTCAGACCGCTTCCCCACGTCCAACGCGGAGTCCGACGCGGACCGCGCGGCGGCCAATGGGCGGCCGAAGATGTCCGCGCGCGCGTTGGCGCAGGTCATCGAGCGCAGCTCGCGCATCCAGGGGCCCGCCGCCGAGGCGTACGTGACGCGGCTGCGTAACGCCGACCCCGACGCCACCCCGGCGCAAATCCTCACCAAGCTGCAGAAGCGCTACGTCGCCATCGTCACGGCGGGCGGCGTCGCGGTGGGGGCGACCGCGACCATCCCGGGGGTCGGCACGCTGAGCGCGCTGTCGGCCGCGGCGGCCGAGACGGTGACGTTCCTGGAGGCCACCGCGTTCTTTGTGCTGGCCGTCGCGGTCGTGCACGGAATCCCCGCCGAGCACCACGAGCGGCGCCGCGCCCTGCTGCTGGCCGTGCTGGTGGGCGACAACGGCAAGCAGGCGGTCTCCGACCTGCTCGGGCCAGGCCGCACCAGCGGTGGCTGGGTGTCCGAGAGCGTGGCCGCCCTCCCCCTGTCGTCGATGTCGAGCCTGAACTCCCGGCTGCTCAAGTCGTGGGTACGCCGCTACACGGTGCGCCGCAGCGCGCTGCTGTTCGGCAAGCTGCTGCCGGTGGGCATCGGGGTGGTGGTGGGCGCCGTCGGGAACTACCTCGCCGGCAAAAGGATCATCCGCAACGCAAATCGGGCGTTCGGTGGCCCGCCCACGCGCTGGCCGCGCGCGCTGCACCTGGTGCCCCCGGCGCACGAAGCCGGGTAGCGCCGCCCGCCGGCGCCTTTCGCCCTCTGCCTGGCGAATTAGCGGCGAGAGGTTAGCCTTTATAGGGCGGGAACGTCGCGGATCGCCAGGACCGCGAGGCGCGTCCCGCCAGCTGGGGACGACAACGTGGCAGGCGCTCGATGCGCTTGCGAGACAGAGGAATTGAGGCGAACAGCGGTCGTGAGCAACATAAGTTCACCATTCGGGCAGAACGAGTGGCTGGTCGAGGAGATGTACCGCAAGTTCCGCGACGACCCCTCCTCGGTCGATCCGAGCTGGCACGAGTTCCTGGTCGACTACAACCCCGAGCCAACCAGCGAACAGGTCGCCAGCGCCCCGGCGCAGAACGCGGCGCCCGCCCGGCGTGACGATGGCGACGTAGCGCTTCTGCAGCTTGGTGAGGATTTGCGCCGGGGTGGCGTCGGGGT
>NZ_LZKC01000324.1:0-24600 GCF_001672685.1 Mycobacterium sp. E2462 | reverse complement strand
CGCGTCACCCGCCGCGATCCGCCGACCGGTCCCGGTGGACCTGCGCGACGACTGGCCGGCCGCGCTGCTCGGCGCGGGGTTCGACCGCACCGAGCCGACCGCCTGGCTGGCCGAGGGGTTGCTGCCGTACCTGCCGAGCGACGCCCAGGACCGGTTGTTCGAGAAGTTCACCGCGCTGAGCGCCGCCGGCAGCCAGGTCGCGATCGAGGCGTTCGGGATGAATTCACGGAGCAATTCGCAGCGCTGGCTGCGGATGCGGGAGCGGCTCGGCCTGGACGTCAACGTGCAGGCGCTCACCTATCACGAGCCGGACCGGACGGATGCCGCTGGGTGGCTGAGCGCCCACGGCTGGCAGGTGCACACCGTCAGCAATCGCGACGAGATGGCCCGGTTGGGCCGCCCGGTACCCGAGGAACTGACCGAGGAGGCGGTGCGCAGCACGCTGCTGCGGGCCCGGCTCGGCGAAGCGGAACACTGATCAGGGAGTTAGGCAAGGAGTAAGGCGATGAGCTCACTGCGTACCCACGACGACACCTGGGACATCAAGACCAGCGTCGGCAGCACCGCGGTGATGGTGGCCGCCGCGCGCGCCGTCGAGACCGAGCGGCCGGACCCGCTGATCCGCGACCCGTACGCCCGGTTGCTGGTGAACAGCGCCGGGGCGGGTGTGTTGTGGGAGCACATGCTCGACCCCGACGTCGCCGCCAAGATCGAAGCCCTGGACGCCGACTCCGCCGCCCAGCTCGAACACATGCGCAGCTACCAGGCGGTGCGCACGCACTTCTTCGACAGCTATTTCGCCGACGCCGTCGCCGCCGGGATCCGGCAGGTGGTCATCCTCGCGTCGGGGCTGGACTCCCGGGCCTACCGGCTGGACTGGCCGGCCGGTACCACGGTCTACGAGATCGACCAGCCGCAGGTGCTGGAGTTCAAGTCCGCGACGCTGTCCGAGCACGGCGCCACGCCGACCGCCGACCGCCGCGCCGTGGCCATCGACCTGCGCCAGGACTGGCCGGCCGCGCTGCGCGCCGCCGGGTTCGACGCCGCGGCGCCCACCGCGTGGCTGGCCGAGGGCCTGCTGATGTACCTGCCCGCGGAGGCGCAGGACCGGTTGTTCACCCAGATCGGCGAGCTCAGCCCGGCCGGCAGCAGGGTGTCGGCGGAGACCGCGCCCAGGCACGCCGAGGAGCGCCGGCAGCAGATGCGCGAGCGGTTCCGCAAGGTCGCCGACGAGCTGGGCCTGGAGGAGACCGTCGACGTCGGTGAGCTGATGTACCGCGACGAGCACCGCGCCGACGTCACCGAGTGGCTCAACCAGCATGGCTGGCGGGCGACCGCGCAGCGTTCGACGGACGAGATGCGCCGGCTGGGCCGCTGGATCGACAACGTGCCGCTGGCCGACGACAAGGACGCCTTCTCCGACTTCGTCGTCGCCGAGCGGCTGTAACGCCGGATCCGACCGCGCCGGGTGCGAGCGCCCGACGCGCGGCGTGTGCTGGCCGCCGCCAGACCGATCCTTCCCGACCGCTCTCCCAACCGGATGGTTAGGATCGCGGTTATCACCGATGAGCAGTCGTCCGCGTGCGGGCGGGCGCTCGGGAAGGACAATGATGACCACCGAATCGGTTGCTCCCACGACCTCCACCAACGGCACCGCCCCGCCGGTCGACGTCCCGGCCACCGTCGCGCGGCTGCGCAAAACCTATGCCACCGGCCGCACCCGCGACCTGGAATGGCGCAAGCGGCAGCTTCTCCAGCTGGCCAAGCTGATGGAAGAGAACGAAGGCGCGATCTCCGACGCGCTGGCCGCGGACCTGGACCGCAGCCCGTTCGAGGCGTTCATCGCCGACATCGCCACCACCGCCGGCGAGGCCAAGTACGCGGCCAAGAAGCTGCGCCGGTGGGCGCGCCGGCGCTACCAGCTGCTCGAGGTGCCGCAGCTGCCCGGCCGCGGCTGGGTCGAGTACGAGCCCTACGGCACCGTGCTGATCATCGGCGCCTGGAACTACCCGTTCTACCTGACGCTGGGCCCCGCCGTCGGGGCGCTCGCCGCGGGTAACGCCGTCATCCTCAAGCCCTCGGAGATCGCGGCGGCGTCCGCGCACCTGATGGCGGAGCTGGTGCCGCGCTACCTCGACAACGACGCCGTCGCCGTGGTCGAGGGCGACGGCGCGGTCAGCCAGGAGCTCATCGCGCAGGGCCTGGACCGGCTGCTGTTCACCGGCGGCACCGAGATCGGCCGCAAGGTCTACGAGGGTGCCGCGCCGCACTTGACCCCCTGCACGCTGGAGCTCGGCGGCAAGAGCCCGGTGATCGTCGCGGCGGACGCCGACGTCGACGTGGCGGCCAAGCGGATCGCCTGGATGAAGCTGCTGAACGGCGGCCAGACCTGCGTCGCCCCCGACTACGTGCTGGCCGACGCCTCGATCCGCGACCAGCTGGTCGACAAGATCGGCGCCGCGATCACGAAGTTCACCGCGGACAAGCCGGACGGCATGCGGCTGGTCAACCAGCGCCAGTTCGACCGGATCAGCGGTTACCTGGCCGGCGGGGACGGCAGGGTCGTCGTCGGCGGTGACTGCGACGCGTCCAGCCTGCGCATCAAGCCCGCGCTGGTCGTCGACCCCGACCCGGACGGGCCGTTGATGCAAAACGAGATCTTCGGGCCGGTGCTGCCCCTCATCACCGTCCAAAACCTCGACGAAGCAATCCGTTTCGTCAACTCACGGCCCAAGCCGCTGTCGGCGTACCTGTTCACCAAGACGCGCGCGACCCGTGAGCGGGTGATCAAGGAGGTGCCCGCCGGGGGCATGCTGGTCAACCACCTCGCGTTCCAGGTGTCCACCGCCAAGCTGCCGTTCGGCGGCGTGGGCGCGTCGGGCATGGGCGCCTACCACGGCAAGTACGGCTTCGAGGAGTTCAGCCACCGCAAGTCGGTGCTGACCAAGCCGACCCGGCCCGACCTGTCCAGCTTCATCTACCCGCCGTACACCGCCCGGGCCTTCAAGTTGGCCCGCCGCATGTTCTGACCCCGGCCCGGCGGCCGACGCCGGTACCGAACGAAGCCATCACAGGAAAGGAACCCGATGCCAGGAGTGCAGGATCGCGTCATCGTCGTCACCGGAGCCGGCGGGGGATTGGGCCGCGAATACGCGTTGACCCTCGCCAAAGAGGGCGCGAGCGTCGTCGTCAACGATCTCGGTGGATCCCGCGACGGCACCGGCGCCGGCCACAACATGGCCGACGAGGTGGTCAAGGAGATCAAGGACGCCGGTGGGCGAGCGGTCGCCAACTACGACAGCGTCGCCGAATCCGAGGGCGCCGAGGGCATCATCAAGACCGCGCTCGACGAATTCGGCGCCGTGCACGGCGTGGTCAGCAACGCCGGCATCCTGCGCGACGGCACCTTCCACAAGATGTCCTTCGAGAACTGGGACGCGGTGCTCAAGGTGCACCTCTACGGCGGCTACAACGTCATCCGCGCCGCGTGGCCGCACTTCCGCGAGCAGAGCTACGGCCGCGTCGTGGTCGCCACCTCCACCAGCGGGCTGTTCGGCAACTTCGGCCAGACCAACTACGGCGCCGCCAAGCTCGGCCTGGTCGGCCTGATCAACAGCCTGGCGCTCGAGGGCGCGAAGTACAACATCCACGCCAACGCCGTCGCCCCGATCGCGGCGACGCGCATGACCGAGGACATCCTGCCCAAGGAGGTGCTCGAAAAGCTCACCCCCGAGTACGTCGCGCCGGTGGTGGCCTACCTGTGCACCGAGGAAAACCCCAACAGCGCTTCGGTTTTCGTGGTCGGCGGCGGCAAGGTGCAGCGCGTCGCGCTGTTTCAGAACGACGGGATCAACTTCGACAAGCCCCCGACGGTCGACGACGTCGCCGCCCGCTGGGACGACATCACCGACCTGTCCGCGGCCAAGAAGGCCGACTTCAAACTGGGCTAGACGAGCAGTTCGTCACGCAGGCGGTCCACATCCGCCTGCGTGACGCCCGCGTCGCGTAGGTAGGCGTCCAGCGACCCGAACTGCGCGTCGATCGTCTCGCGGGCGGCGGCCAGGTACTCGGGGCGAACGCCGAGCACGCCGTCGGCCAGCCGGGCCTTGGTGAAAGTGACTACCTCCGGGGTCAATTCGACGTCGGAGCGCTGTTGAATCATCTCGTAGATGTGTTCGCGCAGCTGCGGCACCGCGGCGTTGCTGCGCAGATAGTCGGCGACGATGGTGTCGCGGTCGACGCCGACCGCCTCCAGCACCGTGGCGATCACGAAGCCGGTGCGGTCCTTGCCCGCGAAGCAGTGGGTGAGCACCGGGCGCCCCGCCGCCAGTAACGAAAAGACTTGGTGGACAGCGCGTTGCGCGCCGTTGCGGGTGGGGAATTGCCGGTATTCGTCGGTCATGTGGCGGACGGCGGCCTCGTTGACCTCGTCGTCGGTCTGGTCGGGGTTGCCCTCGAACAACCGCCGGAACGCCGTCTCATGCGGCGCGTCGTCTTTCGGGTCGGTCGCGTCCTCATCACCGAGATCGGGGAACGGCAGCAGGTGAATGTCGACGCCGTCGGGAACCAGGCCCGGGCCGCGGCGGGCGACCTCGCGCGCGGCGCGCAGATCGGCGACGTCGGTGATCCCCAACTGGCGCAACGTGCTACGGCCCGCGTCGTCGAGGCGGCTCAGCTCCCCGGAGCGAAACAGCCGGCCCGGCTTCAGCCCGGCCGTTCCGTCGGCGACGTCGCGGAAGTTCCAGGCGCCCGAAAGTTCGCGCACCGCGTCAGGCATGCGCGGTGACCGCCGCGGCGAGCGGGGACTTCTCGCGTCCGAGCTCGGCGCGCGCGATGGTCCGCATGTGCACCTCGTCGGGGCCGTCGAAGATCCGCATGGCGCGGTGCCAGCCGTACAGGCGGGCGAGCACGGTGTCGTCGCTGACGCCCGCGGCGCCGTGCACCTGAATGGCGCGGTCGATGACGTCGCAGGCCACCCGGGGGGCCACCGTCTTGATCTGGGACACCAGCAGGTGGGCCGCTTTGTTGCCGTGCTGGTCGATGGTCCACGCGGCCTTCTCGCACAGCAACCGGGCCTGATCGATTTCGTTGCGGGACTTGGCGATCGCCTCGCGGACCACGCCCTGCTCGGCCAGCGGTCGACCGAACGCCACCCGCTTCTGCACCCGGTCGACCATGAGGGCCAGCGCGCGTTCGGCGCCGCCGAGGGCCCGCATGCAGTGGTGGATGCGGCCCGGCCCCAGGCGGGCCTGGGCGATCGCGAAACCAGACCCCTCCTCGCCGAGCAGGTTGGTGGCGGGCACCCGCACGTTGTCGTAGACGATCTCGCAGTGGCCGTGCTGGTCTTGCCAGCCGAAGACCGGTGTGGAACGCACGACCGTGACGCCGGGCGTGTCGATGGGGACCAACACCATCGACTGCTGCTGGTGGCTGGCGGCCTCGGGGTTGGTGCGGCCCATGACGATGAGGACCTTGCAGCGCGGGTCGGCCGCGCCGGACGTCCACCACTTGCGGCCGTTGATCACGTAGTCGCCGCCGTCGCGCACGATCGACGTCTCGATGTTGCGGGCGTCGCTGCTGGCGACCGCCGGCTCGGTCATCGAGAAGGCGCTGCGAATCTCGCCGGCCAGCAACGGTTCCAGCCATTGCTTGCGCTGCTCGTCGGTGGCGAACAGGTGCAGCGTCTCCATGTTGCCCGTGTCGGGCGCTGCGCAGTTGATCGCCTCGGGCGCCAGTTCCAGGCTCCACCCGGTGATCTCGGCCAGGGGTGCGTACTCGAGGTTGGTCAGGCCCGACTCCGCCGGCAGGAACAGGTTCCACAGGCCGCGCTCCTTGGCCTTGGTCTTCAGCTCCTCGATGACCGGCGGGACGGTGTGATCGCGCGGGCCGGCTTCGTGGCGGTAGTGGTCGTAGTCGGCCTCGGCCGGAAAGACGTACTCGGTCATGAAGTCGGACAGTCGCTTGTGGTAGTCGTTGGCCTTGGCCGACATCGCGAAGTCCATGCCCGTCACCATAGGACACGTGTCGAAACGCCTCCCTTAAAGGTCACCGGTGTGAAGACGGTGCCGAGGGAGTCGCTCCGGGCCGTTCCGACACGGCCACCGCGGCCGGCCCGCGTCGACCGGTCCGCCCGCGGGTATCCCTGCCCGGGCGATCGGGCGTCCGGGGCGGAAACGGCCAGGCGTTAAGGTAGCGAAGCGCGCGGCCGAGCCTGCGCCATATTCATCGCAGGACCGCACGGGAAAGTAGATGCACGCGCCATGACAGATGCGCAGACGACGGTAGGGGTGGTCGCCGAGTCGGGGCCCGACGAGCGCCGGGTCGCGCTGGTGCCCAAGGCGGTGGCCTCGCTGGTGGGCAGCGGCGTCGCGGTGGTGGTCGACGCGGGCGCGGGTGAAGGGGCCCTGCTGCCCGATCAGCTCTACACGGAGGCGGGCGCCAGCATCGGCGACGCCTGGGCCGCCGACATCGTGGTCAAGGTGGCGCCGCCGAGCGCCGCCGAGGTCGCCAGGCTGCGCAGCGGGCAGACGCTGATCGGCTTCCTG
Source organism: Mycobacterium sp. E2462 (assembly GCF_001672685.1). NCBI lineage: Bacteria > Bacillati > Actinomycetota > Actinomycetes > Mycobacteriales > Mycobacteriaceae > Mycobacterium > Mycobacterium sp. E2462. Next base: position 18,055 of record NZ_LZKC01000324.1, on the reverse strand, counting down.
GCGCCACGCAACGCGGACAACTCCATCGGCGCGCTCACCGCCGCCGGGGTGCAGGCGTTCGCGCTGGAGGCCATTCCCCGGATCTCCCGAGCTCAGGTCATGGACGCGCTGTCCTCGCAGGCCAACGTGGCCGGCTACAAGGCCGTCCTGCTGGCCGCCTCCGAGTCAACCCGGTTCTTTCCAATGCTGACCACCGCGGCGGGCACCGTGAAGCCGGCCAGCGTGCTGGTGCTGGGCGTCGGGGTGGCCGGGCTGCAGGCCCTGGCGACCGCCAAGCGGCTGGGCGCGAAGACCACCGGCTACGACGTGCGGCCCGAGGTCGCCGACCAGGTGCGCTCGGTGGGGGCGCAGTGGCTCGACGTGGGCATCGACGCGGCCGGCGAGGGCGGCTACGCCCGTGAGCTCACCGAGGACGAGCGGGCCCAGCAGCAGCAGGCGCTGGAGAAGGCGATCGCCGGGTTCGACGTGGTGATCACGACGGCGCTGGTGCCGGGGCGGCCCGCGCCGCGGCTGGTCACCGCCGCCGCGGTGGAGGCGATGAAGCCGGGCAGCGTCGTAGTCGACCTGGCCGGGGAGACCGGCGGCAACTGCGAGCTCACCGAGCCGGGGCAGACGGTCGTCCGCCACGACGTCACGATCGCCTCGCCGTTGAACCTGCCCGCGACCATGCCCGAGCACGCCAGCGAGCTGTACAGCAAAAACATCACGGCCTTGCTCGGCCTGCTGATCAAAGACGGCAAGCTGGCCCCCGATTTCGACGACGAGGTCGTCGCGGCGTCGTGTGTGACCCGCGCCGGCACCGGAGAGGACTCCTAGATGTACGACGAGCTGTTGGCCAACCTGGCGATCCTGGTGCTGTCCGGGTTCGTCGGGTTCGCGGTCATCTCCAAGGTGCCCAACACGCTGCACACGCCGCTGATGTCGGGCACCAACGCCATCCACGGCATCGTGGTGCTCGGCGCGCTGGTGGTGTTCGGCGAGGTCGAGCACCCGTCGCTGGCGGTGCAGATCGTCCTGTTCGTCGCGGTGGTGTTCGGCACGCTGAACGTCATCGGCGGCTTCATCGTCACCGACCGCATGCTGGGCATGTTCAAGGGCAAGAAACAGCCCGTCAAGACCGAGGACCTCGCCGCGAAATGAACTATCTGGTCACCGTTCTCTACATCGTCTCGTTCGCGCTGTTCATCTACGGCTTGATGGGCCTGACCGGCCCCAAGACGGCCGTGCGCGGCAACTTGATCGCCGCGGTGGGCATGGCGCTGGCCGTGGTGGCGACCCTGATCAAGATCCGCCACACCGACCAGTGGGTGCTGATCATCGCCGGCTTGGTCGTGGGCCTGGCCCTGGGCATCCCGCCCGCGCGGCTGACCAAGATGACCGCGATGCCGCAGCTGGTGGCCTTCTTCAACGGCGTCGGTGGCGGCACCGTCGCGCTGATCGCGCTGGCGGAGTTCATCGAGACCAGCGGGTTCTCGGCCTTCCAGCATGGCGAGTCGCCGACCGTGCACATCGTGGTCGCGTCGCTGTTCGCCGCCATCATCGGCTCGATCTCCTTCTGGGGTTCGATCATCGCCTTCGGCAAGCTGCAGGAGATCATCAGCGGCTCGCCGATCGGCTTCGGCAAGGCCCAGCAGCCGGTCAACCTGCTGTTGCTGGCCGCCGCGGCGGCCGCGGCGGTCGTGATCGGACTGCACGCGCACCCGGGGACCGGCGGGGTGTCGCTGTGGTGGATGGTCGGCCTGCTGGCCGCCGCCGGCGTGCTCGGCCTGATGGTGGTGCTGCCGATCGGTGGCGCCGACATGCCCGTCGTCATCTCGCTGCTGAACGCGATGACCGGCCTGTCGGCCGCCGCGGCCGGGCTGGCGCTGAACAACACCGCGATGATCGTGGCCGGCATGATCGTCGGCGCCTCGGGTTCGATCCTGACCAACCTGATGGCCAAGGCGATGAACCGCTCCATTCCCGCGATCGTCGCGGGCGGCTTCGGCGGCGGGGGAGTGGCGCCGGGGGGCGGCGGCGACGGTGCCGACCGGACCGTGAAGTCCACCTCGGCCGCCGACGCCGCGATCCAGATGGCCTACGCCAACCAGGTGATCGTGGTCCCGGGCTACGGCCTGGCCGTCGCGCAGGCCCAGCACGCGGTGAAGGACATGGCCGCGCTGCTGGAGAACAAGGGCGTCACGGTGAAGTACGCGATCCACCCGGTGGCCGGCCGGATGCCCGGGCACATGAACGTACTGCTGGCCGAGGCCGAGGTCGACTACGACGCCATGAAGGACATGGACGACATCAACGACGAGTTCGCCCGCACCGACGTCGCGATCGTCATCGGCGCCAACGACGTCACCAACCCGGCCGCCCGCAACGACGCCTCCAGCCCCATCTACGGCATGCCGATCCTCAACGTGGACAAGGCCAAGTCGGTGATCGTGCTGAAGCGGTCGATGAATTCCGGTTTCGCGGGCATCGACAACCCGCTGTTCTACGGTGAGGGCACCAGCATGCTGTTCGGTGACGCGAAGAAGTCGGTGACCGCGGTCGCCGAGGAGCTCAAGGCGCTGTAGCGGGGGCCGGCTGCGACGCCGGCGCGCGCGCATTCAGGCGAGCGCGCCCGGGGTGTGGGTGACCGCTCAGACGGGCGGGTACGCCGGCGGCGGGTAGCCGTTGCCGTCCTGGACGCCGCGCAAACCCCAGGTGAGATACCGGAAGAAGAACTCGATCTCGTCGCTGCCGTCGTAGTCCGGACTCGGATCCATCGTTCCCCACCTCTCGACTCAGCACGCTCGTCACGAAGTCTAGTCCCATGCGCCGCGGGGCCGTTAATGGTGATTTGCTTAAACTGTCCAACCAGTTGATTGATAGCGCACCGGCCTGGCCTGCCCGTGCCGACGATAGTGAGTGTGAGATGCCCGCCGACAGCATCACCCCCAGTGGGCTGACGCGCCGCGAGGAGTTGTTGGCCGTGGCCACCAAGCTGTTCGCGGCGCGCGGCTATCACGGCACCCGGATGGACGACGTGGCCGACGTGATCGGCCTGAACAAGGCGACGGTCTACCACTACTACGCGAGCAAGTCGCTGATCCTGTTCGACATCTACCGGCAGGCCGCGGAGGGCACGCTGGCCGCCGTGCACGACGACCCGTCGTGGACCGCGCGGGAGGCGCTCTACCAGTACACCGTTCGGCTGTTGACCGGCATCGCGGGCGACCCGGAACGGGCCGCCGTGTACTTCCAAGAACAGCCGTACATCACCGAGTGGTTCACCGCCGAGCAGGTCGCCGAGGTGCGCGAGAAAGAGGCGCAGGTCTACCACCATGTGCACGGCCTGATCGACCGCGGGATCGCCAGCGGCGAGTTCTTCGAGTGCGACTCCCACGTGCTGGCGCTGGGCTACATCGGGATGACGCTGGGCAGCTACCGCTGGCTGCGGCCCAGCGGCCGGCGGTCGGCCAAGGAGATCGCCGCCGAGTTCAGCACCGCCCTGCTGCGCGGATTGATTCGCGACGAGTCCATCCGCACCGACGCCCCGCTGGGGCCCTAGCCCGCCAGATGCTTGTCGAGGAACGCGATCTGATCCGCGACCACCCGCTCGAACGCCTCCCCGACGTAGATCGCGAAGTGGCCCTCGGGATAGCGCTTGACCTCCCCGCGGGGCGCCCGGGCCGCGTGCCGCAGCGTGGCCCCGGCGGGCGCGACGGAGTCGGAGTCGCACACGCAGAACAGGATGGGGCAGCTGATGTCGGGGGTGCGGCGCCCGGGCCGGTAGGCGCTGACCTGCAACGCGATCCGCGCGGCGACCTCGTTGGGGAAGTCGGCTCCGGGCGGCACCAGCGCCAGGTAGCCGGAGTAGGCGTCGGGGGTGCTCATCAGCGCGACGGAACCGGGCTCGCCCGCCGCCGGGATGAGGACCGGGGGCCTGCCCAGCCGGGCGCCCACCGTGTCGCGCACCGCCAGCGCGGTGATGCGCGCGGCGACGACCGGGTTGCCGATGGCGCGCAGTGAGGCCAGGCCGTCGGTGAAGGGGCACTGCGCGACGACGGCGGCGATGCCGGGCAACCGGGCCGCCGTGGCGATGGCGTGCCCGCCGGCGAACGAGGTGCCCCACAGCGCGATCCGATTGCGGTCGACCCCCGGCAGCGTGCGGGCGAAGTCGACGGCCGCCGCCCAGTCGGCGAGTTGCAGGCCGACGTCGAGCACCTGCCGTGGGCGCCCCCCGCTGTCCCCGAAGTTGCGGTAGTCGAACACCAGGCAGGCGTAGCCGGCCGCGCTGAAGCGCTCCGCGTAGGCGTCGAGGCGCATGGTGCGCACCGCGCCCAGACCGTGCGCCATCACCAGCAGCGGCACCGGCCCGTCAACCGGTGGGCGGTAGAGCCAGGCGCTGATCCGGTCGGCGCCGGAGGTGAACTCGACGTCCTCGCGTTGCGTCATCAGCGATTCATTGTGCCCGCCGCCGGGCGGCTTGGGGCCGGTATGCCAGGCCGATTTTATGGACTAGTGTCTAGAAAACTGGCCAGTTGGGGACGGAGACTCATATGGCGATTCGCGTCGCGCACGTCGGCACCGGGAACGTCGGCGGCTTGGCCCTGGCCCACCTCATCGGTAACCCGCAGTTCGAGCTGACGGGCGTCTGCGTCTCCACGCCGGAGAAGGTCGGGCGCGATGCGGGCGAGCTGTGCGGCGTCGGCCTGGAGCCCGGGGTGGTCACCGGTGTCGCGGCCGTCGACGACCTGGACGCCCTCATCGCCGGCAAGCCCGACTGCGTCGTGTACTGCGCGATGGGGGACACCCGGCTACCCGAGGCGATGGGCGACGTCATGCGGATCCTGGCCGCCGGCATCAACGTCGTCGGATCGTCGCCCGGGCTGCTGCAACACCCCTGGGGCGTCATGCCCGACAAGTACATCGGCCGCGTCGAAGACGCTGCGCGGCAAGGCAACTCGAGCGTCTTCATCAGCGGTGTCGATCCGGGATTCGCCAACGACCTGCTTCCGTTCGCGCTGGCCGGCACCTGCCGGCGCATCGAGCAGGTGCGCTGCATGGAAATCCACGACTACGCCAGTTACGCCGGCGAAGAGGTGATGACCTACATGGGGTTCGGCCGGCCCATGGACGAGATCCCGATGCTGTTGCAGCCGGGCATCTTGTCCATCGCCTGGGGCACCGCCATTCGTCAGCTGGCGGCCGGCCTGGGCATCGAGGTCGACGAGATCACCGAGTCCTACCAGCGCGAGCCGGCGCCCGAGGACTTCGACATCGCGGTCGGCCGCGTCGCCAAGGGCACCGTCGCGGTGCTGCAGTTCGAGATCCGCGGCATGGTCAAGGGCCACCCGGCCATCGTCATCGAACACGTCACCCGGCTGCGCCCCGACCTGCGTCCCGACCTGCCGCAGCCTGCCTCGGGCGACGGCTCGTACCGCATCGAGATCACCGGCGAGCCGTCCTACGCCGTGGACATCGTGCCGAGCAGCCGCAAGGGCGATCACAACCACGCGGCGATCGCCGGTGCGGCGGGCCGTATCGTCAACGCCATTCCCGCGGTGGTGGCGGCGCCGCCGGGCATTCGGACCACGCTGGACCTGCCGCTGGTCACCGGCAGCGGGCTGTACGCGCCGAGCACTCTGGTGAACACCTGAACGAAAGGAGACCCACGTGGGTCGGGTAGACGGAAAAGTTGCGCTCATCAGCGGCGGCGCCCGCGGCATGGGCGCCGAGCACGCGCGGCTGCTGGCCGAGGAGGGCGCCAAGGTGGTGATCGGCGACATCCTCGACGACAAGGGCAAGGCCGTCGCCGACGAGATCGGCGACTCCGTGCGTTACGTCCACCTCGACGTCACCCAGCCCGAGGATTGGGACGCCGCCGTGGCGACCGCGATCGAGGAGTTCGGCAAGCTCAACGTCCTGGTCAACAACGCCGGCACGGTCGCGCTGGGCCCGTTGAAGAGTTTCGACCTGGCCAAGTGGCAGAAGGTGATCGACGTCAACCTGACGGGGACGTTCCTGGGCATGCGGGTGGCCGTCGAGCCGATGATCGCGGCGGGTGGCGGTTCGATCATCAACGTGTCCTCGATCGAGGGCCTGCGCGGCGCGCCCATGGTGCACCCGTACGTGGCGTCCAAGTGGGCGGTGCGTGGCCTGGCCAAGTCGGCGGCGCTGGAGCTGGCCAAGCACAGCATCCGCGTCAACTCGGTGCACCCCGGCTTCATCCGCACCCCGATGACCGCGCACCTGCCCGACGACATGGTCACCGTCCCGCTGGGGCGCCCGGCCGAGTCGCGAGAGGTGTCGACGTTCATCCTGTTCCTCGCCAGCGACGAGTCGTCCTACGCCACGGGCAGCGAGTTCGTGATGGATGGCGGCCTGGTCACCGACGTGCCGCACCGGGACCTGTTCTAGGCGCGGCAAAATAGCCGACCGGTCGACTATCCTTGGGCGGTGCCCCGACCACCCAATCCTGACGTGCGACGCCGGCTACTTGCGGCGGGGCTCGAGCTGATCCATGCACACGGGTTCGCCGCCAGCGGCGTGAAGGACATCACCGATGCTGCCGGGATCCCGAAGGGGTCGTTCTACGCCTACTTCGCCAGCAAAGAGGCCTTCGCCGCGGCGCTCGTCGCGCACTATTGGGGCGACATCGAGGCGCGGCTCCTGCCGATACTCGAGCGAGACGGCGCGGCGGGTGACCGCATCGTCCGGTTCTTCCACGCGCTCGCCGACGACCATGAGGCGGGCGACTTCCTGCTCGGCTGCCTGGTGGGCAACCTGTCGCTGGAGCTCGGCGGGGTGAGTGAGCCGATCCGCGCCGAGCTGCTGCGGATACTCGACCGCTGGGGGTCGGTGCTGGCGGCGTGCGTACGTACGGGACAGCGCCCGGCCGGGGACGTCCGGGGCGACCTGGACGCCGACGACTTGGCCTGCGTGCTGATCGAGGCGTGGGAGGGCGCGGCGCTGCGCGGCAAGGTCACCCGTAGCCGCGCCCCCTACGACCGTTTCGAGACCGCGACGGTCCCGGCGCTGTTGCGCTAAGTGTTGGCGTTGTCGCGGAATGCGGCGAGCGCTGCCGCGCTTGTTTATAGACGACCGGTCAGTTATCTTGAACCGATCGCCCGCCCACCTCCGAGGACCGCCCGTGCCAGAGCTGAACCCGTATCCCGAGCCGCAGAATCCGGCACTGCCGCCGTCCGGCTTCGCGCTCGATGTAGAGCGCGCCGCGCTCGTCGTCACCGACCCGCAGATCGACTTCCTCAGTCCCGAAGGCGCCGGATGGCCGGTATTCGGGGACAGCATCCGCGACAACCACACCGTCGCCCATATCGGGGAGCTCCTGCGCTCGGCGAAGCTGGCCGGCATCACCGTCGCGGTGTCCCCGCACTACTTCTACCCGACCGACGACCAGTGGCGGTTCGGTGATCCGCTGGAGCGTTTTATGGCGGCCGCCGGCATGTTCCGGCGTCAAAGCGCCTACGCAGCGGGCGGATTCACCGACTCCGGCGCGGACTTCCTGCCGGCCCTGCGCCACGACATCTGCGACGGGCGGACGGTTATCGTCTCGCCACACAAGATCGTCGGCCCCGAGTCCAACGACCTGGTGCTGCAATTACGCAAGCGCGGCGTGAGCCAGGTCGTGCTGGCCGGGATGGCGGCCAACCTGTGCGTCGAGGGCCACTTGCGCGAACTCATCGAGCAAGGCTTTGAGGTGGTCGTCGTCAAGGACGCCACGGCGGGGCCGCGGCTGCCCGAAGGCGACGGCTATTCGGCGGCGTTGGTGAATTTCCGCTTTCTCGCCAGCGCACTGTGGACCACGGCGCAAGCCGTCGCGGCGCTGAATCCGGCGCCGAAACCAGCAATGGTCACGCAAGGAGGCCAAAGCGCATGACACACAACGACGATCTCAGCCAGCAAAGGTTCGCCCTGAACCACGGCGGCGGTGCCATCCCGGCGCTCGGATTCGGGACGTCACTGTCCGATCGCACGCAAACTGTCCGGGCCGTGAAAGCCGCGGTCGAGGTGGGGTTTCGCCACCTCGATGCTGCCGAGCGGTATCGCAACGAGGCAGAAGTCGGAGCGGCACTGCGAGAGTTGTTCGCCGACGGCATCATTCGGCGCGAAGACGTCTTCGTGACCACCAAGCTGTGGAACAACAACCATCGCCCCGAACGGGTCGAGCCGGCCTTAAAGGCCAGCTTGCACAAACTGGGGCTGGACTCCGTCGACCTCTACCTGGTTCACACGCCGTTCGCCTTCGCCCCCGGCGACGACCAAGACCCGCGTGACGCGCAGGGCAACATCGTCTACGACGACGGGGTGACGCTGCGGGAAACGTGGAACGCGATGGAATCCCTTGTCGATGACGGGCTTGCCGGGTCTATCGGCCTGTCCGACATCGACGCCGAAGGCACCCGAGACATCGTGGAGACCGCCCGCATCATCCCGGCCGTCGTGCAGGTCGAGTCGCACCCCTATCACCCGCAGTGGGAGCTGCACGAGCTCTGCCGCGCGCACGGAATCGTGTTGCTGGCGTTCGCATCGCTCGGCCACGCGCTGGAACCGCGACTCCTCGACGACCCATTGATCGTCTCGATCGCCCAAGGTGTGGGCAGCACCCCCGCACAGGTGTTGTTGGCCTGGGGGATTCAGCGCGGCACCGCCGTGCTGACGTCGTCGGTCAACCCGGCCCGCATCCGCGAGAACTTCAATGTCAGTGCGTTGCCCGACGACGCAATCCGGCAGATCAACGAGGGTCTGGAAACCCGCATCCGGTTCAATTCTGTTGTGGTGGGCGGCGATCCGGGGTTTGCGGAGGTGCCGCGCGGTTGATGGGGTCAGCAGGCCGCGCACGGCCCTGCGGCAGGCTATTGCCGTGAAGGCGATGGCCGGTGTCGGCGTGCCGGCGCACCTGCCCACGGTGGTGCGTGGCGCCGACGGCGTCACCCGCTGCCGCTGGGCCACCGAGACGGGCCGCGACCTGACGGCCTACCACGACCGCGAGTGGGGAACGCCGGTGTACGACGAGGCGGCGCTGTTCGAGGCGCTCGCGCTGACGTACTTCGAGAACGGCCTGTCCTGGGCGCTGGTCTTCGACAAGCGGGACAACCTGCGGGCGGCGTTTCGCGGCTTCCGGCCAGCCGACGTCGCGGCGATGACCGCCGACGACGTCGAACGTTTGCTGGCCGACGCCACGATCATCCGGCACCGCGGCAAGATCGAGGCGACGGTGCACAACGCGCGGCTGCTGACTCAACAGCCGCTGGCGCCGCTGGCGTGGGCGCATCGGCCGCGTCGGCCGCACCGGTTGCGGGGCTGGGACGACGGCCGGATGACCAGCCCGGAATCGCGGGCCCTCTCGGTGTCGTTGCGGCGCTCAGGTTTTCGCTATGTCGGCCCGATCGTGGCGCACTCCTTCATGCACGCCGTCGGCATCGAGAACGGTCACTTCGACGGCTGCTTCCGCGCTCCTTGAGCGCCAGCGGCGTGCTATAACCGCGAGCATGCCCGCCAGCCTCGACGCCCTGAAGGGGATCGTCGGCCCGACCCACGTCGTCACCGACCCCGACGTCGTCGCCGGGCGCAGCGTCGACTACACCGGCCGCTATCGCGGCGCGGCCAGCGCCCTGGTGCGACCCGGCTCGGCGGCGGAGGTGGCCGCGGTGTTGCGGGCGTGCCGCGACGCCGGGACCCACGTCACCGTCCAGGGTGGCCGCACCTCGCTGGTGGCAGGAACCGTCCCCGAGCATGACGACGTGTTGCTGTCCACCGAGCGATTGCGCGAGGTCGGCGACGTCGACACCGTCGAGCGCCGGGTCCGGGCCGGCGCGGGGGCCACGCTGGCCGCGGTGCAACAGGCGGCCGGCGCGGCCGGACTGGTGTTCGGAGTGGACCTGGCCGCCCGCGACACCGCGACGGTCGGCGGGATGGCCGCCACCAACGCCGGCGGGTTGCGGACCGTGCAATACGGCAACATGGGCGAGCAGGTGCTGGGTCTGCAGGTGGCGTTGCCGGACGGGTCCCTGTTGCGCCGCCACAGCCAGGTCCGGCGCGACAACACCGGTTATGACCTGCCGGCGCTGTTCGTGGGCGCCGAAGGCACCCTCGGCGTCATCACGGAGTTGGAGCTGCGGCTGCACCCGACGCCGTCGCACCGGGTGACCGCGGTCTGCGGGTTCGCCGACCTCGACGCGCTCGTCGACGCCGGGCGCACCTTCCGCGACGTCGACGGCGTCGCCGCCCTGGAGCTCATCGACGGGCGCGCCGCGGCGCTCACCGCCGAACATCGCGGTGTCGGCTCCCCGGTCGAGGGGGACTGGCTGCTGCTGGTCGAGCTGGCCGCCGACCACGATCAGACGGAGCGGCTCGCCGACCTGCTCGACGGTGTGCGGCTGGTCGGCGAACCCGCGGTAGGCCTGGATCTTGCCGCACAACAACGGCTTTGGCAGCTGCGCGAGGCGCTCGCCGACGTGCTCGGCGTGTACGGGCCGCCGCTGAAGTTCGACGTGTCGCTGCCGTTGGCGGCGATCGACGAGTTCGCCCGGGATGAGGTCGATTTGGTGGCCGAGCACGCGCCCGACGCGCTGCCGGTGTTGTTCGGGCACGTCGGCGAGGGCAACCTGCATCTCAACGTGCTGCGCTGTCCGGCCGAGCGCGAGCAGCGGCTGTACGAGCCGATGATGGAGCTGATCGCCCGGCGCGGCGGCAACGTCAGCTCCGAGCACGGGGTCGGCAGCCGCAAACGCCCCTACCTTCAGATGTCGCGGGAGCCCGCGGACGTGGCCGCGATGCGGGCCGTCAAGGCCGCGTTGGATCCGACGGGCTACCTCAACGCCGCGGTGCTGTTCGCCTAGCGAGGCGACTTTCCCCGCGGTGCGATCGCCGCGAATGTCACTGTGTGCGAACAGCTGTAGGCGACGGGATACGAAGTGGCCAACCAGGGGGAATCCGCCGGGCCGCTAGCCGGAAGCCGTGCGCTCGCTCAACGTTTCACGTCGCGCACGTCGGCGATGCCGTTGGGCAGCAGCACCACCGCAGCCGGAAGCTGCACACCACAATATGGCGTCGCTCGCGGGGGCCGCTATCAGATTTACAGGGAAAGCGGTCGGCGGTTCAGCTGCCCTTGATTCCCACCGCGTGCCGCAGCTGCGCCAGGAACTGGTCGGCGTCGTCGCTGCGAACGATGTAGTGCGAGATCGCGATGCGGATCACGGTGGCCGCCTTCACCGCGGCGTTGGGCCCGGGCATGTGGCGCTGCAGCCCCTCGCGCATCTGCGGAATGACGCCGGAGAACTGGGCGATGGTGTATTCGGGTTCCACGTCGACCATGCGCACCCCGGAGTACGAGTGCTGGTATTCGACGATGAACCGCAGCACGGCGTCGAGCTTGTCGACGCCCTTGAGACCCGCCGTCGCCTTGACCAGTCCGCTCTCGAAGATTTGGCGCTCGTAGTGCGAAAACGCCGCCAGCAGCTCCTCCTTGGAGGCGAACCAGCGGTACAACGTCGGGCGGGACACCCCCGCCTGGTTGGCGACGTCGGACAGGCTGAGCTTGGTCTTGCCGTTGCGGCCGAGCACCTCGGCGGTCGCCGAGAGGATGCGCTGGCGCGTCGAGGTGTCGTTGTCGGCGATCGTCGTCGCCCGGGCCGGCTGGCTCATGAGTTCCACGTTCCGAGGGGTCGCCGAGGTGTCATGGTCGTTCGCTCCCACGTTAGGCCCGATCCGGGCGCCGGCGCACCAGCACCGACTGCTGGATGGCGCCCACCGCGCCGCGCTCGTCGAACAGTGTGCCGACCGTCGTCCCGATGCCGTCGGGCCCGTAGCTGGTCTCGGCGCGGATGCCGACCCAGTCCCCGTCGGGGACGCGGAAGACGTGCACGGCCAGGTCGGTGTTGAGGAAGGTCCACTTCTTGATGTCGAGCTTGCTGCCGATGCCGTTGGCGCAGTCGGCCACCGCGAACAGCCGCTCCAGCGGAGTCATCGACTCGCCGGTGACCAGATCCACCGTCGGGTGAATCCAGCTCTCCCCGGGACCCTCGCTCAGTGGCTCGGTCAACCACAGCCAGTCCAGGCTGTGCACATAGTTGCGGTCCCAGTCGCGCGCCTTGAGGTTGCGGTTGAAGGCCTCGGCCCGCGGGCGGGGCAGCGGCGCGGACGCGTGCGCCAGCGACCGGGTGTCCTGGTGCTGCAGGCGCCATCCGGTGGCCCGCGCCACCGGGCGCGGCGCCCCGTCGGGACCCGGGGCCAGCATCTCGGCGCCGACGAGCTCGATCTGCTTGCCGGGGCGCTGCACCTGTGCCCGCACCCACAGGTCGCCCTCGGCGGGCACCCCACCCAGCAGGTCGACGACAACGCGGCTGAGCCGGGTATCGGCGCGCCGCTCGCAGCGCTCCAGCGCCCGCACCAGCAGCGCCGACACCGGCCCGCCGTGCTGAATGGACGCCGACCAGGTACCGCGGGCCAGATCCGTCGCCCGGAATCGTTCCCCCAACGCGGCGGCGTGGTCGATCAGCTCGTAATAGGAGTCCGTCATCGCCAGCCCTTCTTCCCTGTCAGGGCAGACCGGCGCCGGGAGTGTCGACCGTGACGGCGTCCAACCGGGACAGCCTGGTGCCTGCCAGGCGCTGAGGATAAGCGTCCGTGCTCGACAGCAGGAACAGTGTGCGGCCTTGCGGGCCGCCGAGGGCGCACGCGACGGCCACCCGCTCGCCCATGTCGATGCGGTCGGTGACGGCGCCGCCGGCGACGATCCGCTCGAATTGATGGGCCAGGGTCATCGACGCCCACACGGCGCCGTCGGCGTCCAGGGCGATGCCGTCGGGCGGGCCGTCCAGCGCGTCGGCGAACACCCGCCGGTCGGTCAGCCCGCCGTCCTCGCCGATGGTGAACGCCGTGAGCCGCCTGCCGGTCGATTCGGCGACGATCAATGTGGCCCGATCCGCGGTGATCACCATGCCGTTGGGAAAGTCGAGGTCCTCGGCCACCACCGTGGCGCTGTCGTCCGGGTCGAGCCGGATCAGCACGCCGCCGTGCCGCGCTTGCGAACCGATGTAGGCGCGGCCGGCGTCGTCGACGACCATGTCGCCGAGGTCGGCGGGCGCCAGGTCGGCGAGATCGGCGATGGTGACCACGGTCTCCCCGTCGTAGCGCAGCACCTGGCGGTCCTCGGATGACGCGATCAGCAGGCAGCCGTCGGGCCGGAAACCCAGGCCCGACGGGGTGTGGCCGGGCAGCGGCAGGGTGGTCACCGAGCCGCCCATGGTCGCGGTGTGCACCGCCTCGCCCAGCATGTCGGAGAACCACAGCAGCCCCTCGAACCAGCGCGGCCCCTCGCCGAAGCAGAACCCGTTGGCCAGCGGCTCGGGGATCATCGGCTCAGGCCGTCGGCCGTAACTGCGTTACAAAACACCGCAGAAGTGTCATGCAGTGCGGGTGCCGGTGTCAATCCGCGGCGCTGCCGGCCCGGCGCGGGCGGGGCTCGTTAGCCAAGCTTTACAAAGCACGGGTCAAGTGTCACGCTGTGCGGTGAGCTGCGCTCGCCCGGGATGACGAGAGAGGGAGCGGACTTGACGAAGGCTTCTGAGCACGCTGAGCAGACGCAGTGGAGCGTCCAGGGTTTGCTGGACCTGTTCGACGTGCGACCCGATGGCGACGACCGGTTCACCGGTGACACCGGCATCGCGACCGGCGACGAACGCCAGGTGGTCGAGGGCACACAGGTGCTCGCTCAGGCAATCGTGGCGGTGGCCAAACGATTTCCGGACAAGTCGGTGCGCTCGGCGCACGCGGTCTTCTCCCGGGCGGTCGCCGTCGGCCCGCCGATCGAGCTGGCGCTCGACGTGGTGGCCGAGGGTCGCTCGACCGCGACGGCCGTGGTCGCCGTGCATCAAAACGGCCGCCGCTGCCTGAGCATCACGGTGCTCGCCGACGTGCCGACCGCAGACGTCATCCGGCATCACCTGCCGCGCCCCGACGTCGCCGCCCCGGCCGACGCCAACCACGCCGAGATGCCGATGATCGGCCGGGACCTGCGGCTGGTCGACGTGGTGGACGTCAACAGCCCCGACGAGGTGGGCCCCCCGGAGCTGCACGCCTGGCTGCACTACGACCCCATCCCGGCCCGCGACGACCTGGCCAAGGCGCTGCTGGCCTACTTCACCGGACATTTGGGCATCTCCACCACGATGCGCGCGCATCCCGGCATCGGCACCGCCCAGGCGCACCTCACCGTCTCGACCGCACCGATGACCATCTCGGTGGCCTTCCACGAACCGGTGCGCTGGGACGGCTGGCTGCTCTACACCCACGAGAGCACTCAGGTCGGCGCGGGCATGTCCTACGTACGCGGTGCCGTGCACGCCGAGGAGGGCGCCCTGCTGGCGTCGTTCGCGCAGGAGGCGCTGATCAGGCCGTTGCGCACCACCGACGCCGCGATCGACTCCCGGGCGCGGTTCTGACGGCGAGTTCCCGTGCGCTTCACCATCACTCACCCGATGCACAGCCATCCGTACAACCCGGAGCTGCTCAGCGGGGACGGCATCGCCAGGGTGGCGGCGGCCACCGAAGCGGCCGGCATCCACGGCTTCGGATTCACCGATCATCCCGCGCCGTCGCAGCGCTGGCTCGAGGCCGGGGGCCATGACGCCGTGGACCCGTTCGTGGCGCTGGGTTACGCGGCGGCGGTCACCACGACGCTGCGGCTGATCCCCAACGTCGTCGTGCTGCCGTATCGAAACCCGTTCGTGGTGGCCAAGTCCGGCGCGACCCTGGACCTGCTGTCGGGGGGGCGGTTCACCCTCGCCGTCGGGGTCGGCTACCTCAAGCGGGAGTTCGCGGCGCTGGGGGTCTCCTATGACGAGCGCGCCGAGCTGTTCGAGGAGGCGTTGCGGGTGATCCGGGCCATCTGGACCGGCGACGACGTCACGTTCGAGGGCAAACACTTCAGCGCCCGCGGGATCACCGCGCACCCGCGCCCGATCAGCGACCCGCACCCACCCATCTGGATCGGCGGCAACACCGCGGCGTCCCGTCAGCGGGTGGCCCAGTACGGCGACGGCTGGTGCCCCTTCCCCGCACCGCCACACCTGGCGCAGACGGCGGGCACCGCCGTCATCGACTCGGTGCGGGCGCTGTCGGAGTGCATCGACGACCTGCGCCGCCGGTGCGACGCGGCGGGCCGGGACTTCTCGACGCTCGACGTCACCTTCACCAACGTCGAGGGCGGCAGCCCGGCGACGGACGACTTCCAGGCAGACGCCTACCTGAACGGCCTGGAAAAGCTTGCTGCGGTAGGGGTTACGTGGGTCAGCGTGCACCTGCCCGGCGACAGCGTGGCGCACGCGCTGGAAACCCTCGACCGGTTCCGGACCCGAGTGGTCGAGGCTCTCTGATGGACTTCTCCCGCGTCGACCTCGACGCCGACGACGCGGCGTTCCTTCAGCAGACCCGGGCCTTCGTCGAAAAGCACGTCACCGACGAGGTGCGCGCCCGCGACCGGCGGACGGGTGAAAACTTCGACGAGCAGGTGCATTTGGCGCTGGGCGAGGCCGGATATCTGGCGTGGGACTGGAACTGTGAGGCCGAGGGCGGCTTCACCCCGCTGCGCCGCCGCATCTTCGAGCTGGAGATCGCCCGGGCCCACACGCCCTGGTATCACTGGGGGACGACGTCCGTCGTCGCCCGGCTGGTGCAACAGTTCGGCGCGCCGGAGCTGACCGACCGGGTGCTGCCGGGGGTGCTTTCCGGTCAGATCCGGCTCTGTCTGGGCTACACCGAGCCCGACGGCGGCTCCGACGTCGCCACCTGCAAGACCCGCGCGGTCCGGGCGGCCGACGGGGCGTGGATCATCAACGGCGCCAAGATGTTCACGTCGAACGCCCATAACGCCCAATACGTCTTCTTGCTCACCAACACCGATCCCCAGGGGCGCAAGCACCGCAACCTGACCATGTTCCTGGTGCCGCTGGATTCGCCGGGCGTCGAGATCCGGGGCATTCGCACCGTGGACGGCGACCGCACCAACATCGTCTTCTACAGCGACGTGCGGGTCGAC
This sequence comes from Mycobacterium sp. E2462, assembly GCF_001672685.1. NCBI lineage: Bacteria > Bacillati > Actinomycetota > Actinomycetes > Mycobacteriales > Mycobacteriaceae > Mycobacterium > Mycobacterium sp. E2462. The sequence goes on along the minus strand of NZ_LZKC01000324.1, from coordinate 2,022 downwards.
GATCTCTACCGGATCGGTGAGGTCAACGGCGGGTGGACGGTGATGCGTTCGGCGCTGGATTCCGAGCACGGCATCGGCGAGCGCGACGAGCACGGCCTGCAAGAGATCGCGACGATGGCCGGCCACGGGAACCTGATGGCGGAGGCGGTGGACGCGGTCGCGGCGGCGCTGTCACGGGCCGGCCCGGACGGTCGGCGGCCGGTGGACGACCAGGCCGTCGCGTACCGGCTCGGGCGCTGTGTCGCACGGGTCGAGGCGGCGCAGGGCACGCCCACCATGTTCGGGCGCGTCGCGATCGCCCAGACCATGCGCGACGTCTCCACGGAACTGATGGACCTGCTCGGCGCCGCCGGCGCCCTGCCGACCGACGCCGAGGGTTCACCCGATGGCGGCGCGGCCGAATACGTGTTCCGGCTGGCGGTACCGACCGGCATCTATGGCGGCACCCTCGAGGTGTTCCGCAACATGATCGCCGAGCACGCCCTCGGACTGGGCCGCGCTAGTTACGGCCAGGCAACTGCGCTGTGACGTCCGCGCGCGCCGGGTCGAAGCTCAAAAAGCCCTTGATCGGCAGGCTTTCCGGCGGCGGCTCCGGGTAACTCCAAGCGACGTCGTCGACCACACGGTCCGCCCCGACGAACGACCAGTAGGTGGCGTAACCCTTGTAGTTGCAGTAACTCGTCGTTGTCGACGGGCGCAGCAGCTCGCCGCGCACCAGCGCCGGATCGACGTAAAGCCTTGGCTCCAAAGCGGTTTCGAAGACAATCATGGTGTCTACCGTGTCCACCAGTGTCACGCCGCCGATGCGGACCCGCAGGCGGCGCGTTGTCGGGCGGCAGTCGACCCGGTGGTACGGATTGGGCGGATAGTGCACGAGTTCGCGGCCCTCCTCCCGCCAGGTGTCGACCGCGTCCCACGGCACCCGGACATGTCCCGGCGCCTCCGGCTCCGGCTCGGCCGGAAGGTCACCGACCTCCTCGGCGGGAAACAGGTAGCTCAGCGGCTGGCCGCGCCGGTGGATCAGCAGGGCCCGTTCGGTGTCGATCACCAGCGCGCCGGCGCGCCAGGCCTGCACGCGGCGCGGGTGGGGCTCCACGTAGACGACGCCGGGCGGGACCGCGGGCGAGAACCACCCGGCCGGCTCGGCGCTGAGCGGGCCGCGCCCGGCTACCAGGGTCATCTTGTGAGGCTAGACCGCGGCCGACGCGCCACGCCCGCCGCCGGCGCGCCGGATCCGGATGTCGGCCGAGCGGCGCTGGGCGGGGTCGTCGCCGGCCGATACCCGCACCCGCACGGCGCGCCCGGTGTCGGCGTCCACGAACGCCAGCGGGGCCGCGCCGTCCTGGAGGTGGGCGTCCCCCCACTGCACCAGCGCCAGGAAGACGGGCAGGAAATCCTCGCCGGCGTCGGTGAGCTGGTACTCGTCGCGGGCGCGGCGCCCGGGCTCCCGGTACGGCACGCGGACGACGATGCCGGCCGACTCCAGCTGCTTGAGCGCCCGCGACACCGCCGGTGCCGACGTGCCGATTCTCTCCACGAAGTCCTCGAAACGCGTTGTGCCGAAGAACAATTCGCGGACCACCTGGAAGGCGGTCTTGGTGCTGAGCAGTTCGAGGACCTTCGACATCGAGCAGGCGTCGGTGACCGACCAGCGTCGGCGATCCTGCAGTTGCTCCTCGAGCTCCACCGCCTCACCCCTTGACTAACGCTTGCGTTATGCAGATCCTGGTGCTTACATCGTAACTAACGAACTCGTTACTCAGCAAGGAGGCGGACATGGCCGCGCAGCGGTTGTTCCTCATCACCGGCGCCACCGGAAAGACCGGGGCGCCCACCGTCAAGATCCTGCGCGACGCGGGCCATCGGGTCCGCGCGTTCGTGCACCGCGCCGACGAGCGCTCCGCGCCGCTCGCGGCGCTCGGCGCCGAGATCGTCGAGGGCGACCTGCTCGACTTCCGCGCCGTCAGCTCGGCGATGGCGGGCGTCAGCGCCGCGTATTTCTGCTACCCGATCGCGCCGGGC